>JAUYDJ010000223.1 GCA_030690025.1 Chloroflexota bacterium
CGGGAGCAATGTGACCGTCACCGGCATCCTGGAAGAGACCGGCTCCAACGAGGACTACCAGGTCTTCGTGCCGCTACTCACTTTGCAGAAGGCCTTTAACAAAGAAGGTCTCATCTCTTCGATTGATATCCGCGCTTTATGCAATGCCTGCCCGGTGGAGGTCATTGCTGACAGCATAAACAAGAGCATCCCCGGCGTGCGGGCGGTGGCGGTTAAGCAGGTAGCCCAGACAGAAATGGGCATGGTAGAAAGGATGAACCGGCTCATGCTGGCACTGGCCGGTATTACGCTTCTGATTGGTTTGTTTGGCGTCATCAACACCATGATGACCTCGGTGCATGAGAGAATTAAGGACATCGGCATCATGCGCGCGGTAGGGGCATCGCGTAACCAGATACTGAAGGTCTTCATCTATGAAGCAGTCATCGTTGGCATACTGGGCGGCATCTTCGGCTATATAACCGGGACACTGCTGGCCTATGCCCTTGGCCCGATAATCTTCGGGGGCACGGCAATTAAATTTGTGCCCCAGTATTTCCCGCTGTCACTGGGACTGGCTATCCTCATCGCCGTCGTGGCTACCATATACCCGGCCTTTCGCGCCAGTCAGATTAAGGTGGCGGACTCATTCCGCTCCTTGTGAGGTTGAGATGCTGAAGATAAAGAACGTATCCCGGATTTTCGGCGAGGGTGACGCAAAAGTGGTGGCGCTTAATAACATTTCGCTCCAGGTCAACTCCGGCGACTTCATAGCTATTATGGGGCCGTCCGGAAGCGGCAAGTCCACCCTGCTGAATATCATCGGCGGGCTGGAGCGAATCTCCAGCGGCGAGGTGCTCCTGGAAGAGCAGCGTGTTGATAATCTCGATGAAAATGCCCTGGTCAGCATCCGGCGCGGTAAAATCGCCTATGTTTTCCAGCAGTACCATTTGCTGCCGTCGCTCACCGCCCTGGAGAATGTGCTGCTGCCCCTGGTATTCTGCGGCATCAACGGGCAGGATAAAAAGGCCCTGGATATTCTGAAAAGTGTTGGCCTGGAGAAGCGGGCGCAGCATAAACCCAGCCAGCTTAGCGGCGGTGAGCAGCAGCGGGTAGCCATCGCCCGGGCCCTGGTCAACGACCCGGTGCTCCTTCTGGCTGACGAACCGACCGGGAACATGGACCAGCAGACGGGACAGGACATACTGGGGCTGTTCGACCAGCTGAATAAGGAGGGAAAGACCATTATCATGGTCACCCATGACCAGGCGGTGGCCCGGCACGCACGGGAAACTGTGCTGTTGCGGGACGGGCAAATTATCGACCGTATTTATCATGACCATAAGGGGGGAAGCAACCGATGACGCGAATAGGCAATCGGCGAGTTGCCCTGGCCATGGTCGCTGGCCTGGTGGTAATGGGACTGGTGCCCGCCTGCGCCCGCGCCAGCGGTGCCGTGGGCACCTCCGGGACTCCGGCTGCCTACCGATTATCCGCCGCGGCGGAGATGGCGCCGGATTTTACCGGCGTGGACGTGGTCACCGGGAAGACTATTTCACTGGCCAGCTTCAAAGGCTCGGTGGCGCTGCTGAACTTCGTGAACTACGGCTGCTCTCAGGACATCAATAACATAGTCTCCGCTCAGCTGCTGGCCATCAAGAAACTGTGGCAGCAGCGCACTGATTTCCTGCCTGTATCGGTCTTTTGCGGCTGCTGCCCGCCTGAAGTGCTGCGCCAGTTCGCCAGGGAGAACGGCCTGTCCTGGCCGTGGATTCTGGACACTGATACCTCCATCATTGCTAAATATCTCGCCTACGTCCAGCAATACGGCTATCCCACGCTGGTCTTCGTTGATAAAGAGCAATACATCCGGGCCGTCACCGGTTATAGTGACGGCGGTTCTCTGTCCGCTGAGCTGGACAGGATAATAAATGGTGGTTGAAGGGGAGAGTAACTAATGTCAAAAGGTATAGCACTGGGAATTATTCTGGTCTTAGTCCTGAGCATTGCCGGGTGCAGCAGCACGCCGAGCAAAATAAAGGCAACGTGGGCTACGCCAACAGTGAATGGTGACACCGTCTCCATTCCTGCCAGTACGGTCAATAGCAAGAACAACGTCCATTTCAGCGTTAACTCTGGCCAGGGACCGATGGGCTTCGTAGCTTACACACTGAAAGGAGCAACCCAGGTTAGAGCAAGACTTTGTGTGCCGTGTCGCGGTGAGAGCTTCACTTTGAATGGAGACGAACTGGTGTGTGATACCTGTGGCACGGTGTTCAGTGCTTCGACCGGTGTGGGTATCAGAGGAGTGTCAGTGTGCCAGAGCTACACCAAGGTGTCCGTGCCTTTCACAACAACCGCTGATGGCAATATTACCATGAAGATGGTAGACTTGCAGACTGCCTTTAATAAAACGGTGAACCGTTTGCCTTAACAATTGGGAGCGAAGAAGAACAAATTAGTTATTACATACTGGTATCTCTCTATTGTAGTAGCCAATTTCCGTAAGTAAAATTGGAGGGACGGCATATCTCACCTCCCCAAATCTTAGGAATAGAGAGGGACTTTCTATACTGCTCTCTTTTTACACTTTTCTGACAAGGTCAGTCAAGGTTCAGCATGCGGCGGGCATTGCCAGCCAGTATCTTTTCCTTATCGGCGGCGGGGATATCAAGGGACTGGATTACCTTGGGGTATTCCCTTAAGCGGAACTCGCCGCTGCCCGGCCCCCACGGGGCATCACTGGCAAAAACGAGCTGGCCGGCGCCGAAGACCTCGTAGGCGCACTTGACGGCCGGGGCGCTGCCGCCCACCGCGGTGTCATAATAGAAGCGAGAGAAATACTCAAACAGCGGCTTGGGCAAGGGCTGCGTCTGACCGCCGTAGTTCTGCCGCTGGTTTTCCGGCTCGTAGGTCTCCAGGGTGCGCCCCATGTAAAAGGGAATCATACCGCCGCCGAGGTGGTGGCTGACCACTTTCAGGGTGGGGTAGCGCTCCATGATGCCGGAGAAGACCAGGCGGGCGAGCATGAGCGTGGTCTCAAACGGCCAGCCGAAGTTATGGATGAGGTCGTACTGGGCTTCGTAGGGCCGGTCCCGGCTGGCAACGGGGTCGATGGGGTGGATATAGACCGGGACACTCATTTCGGCACAGCAGGCCCAGAAAGACTCGTACTCAGGCGCGTCCACCGGTTTGCCGCGAATATTGGAGACAATACCAATCGCCTTCAGGCCGAGGGTCTTGATGGCGCGCTCCATCTCCTGGCGGCTGCCCTTCTCAAAACCGCCCATGGGAATAGCGCCGGCGGCAATCAGCCTGCCTTTCGACTCCTCCATGAGGGCGGCCATGCCGTCATTGATTACCCGGGCGTAAGCCAGCTGGGCGGCAATGTCACCGGGCAGGAGATTGCAGTCATCGGAGGAGTGGGGAGTTACGACCTGCCGGGTGATGTTATTGCGGTCAAGTTGTTCCAATCTTTCGGGCACGCTGGCGAAGTGGGGCTTGCGCCCGGCTACGGCCCGGTCGTCTTTGGCTCGGTCCGTACCCCATTTGCCGCCTTTGCTGGCCATCTGCTCAAAAAACTTGCCGTTCATCATGTGCGCGTGGGCATCAATAATCATTCTTGCTCCTTCCGGTTAGTCTATTCATCTCTTAGTTCGGGCACAATCACCCCACAGAATATAGTTTATGGCCAGATTTGTCAACAGAATGTAGTAATTGGTCCCGTTCAACCATGGTTGGTGTTAATTCGAAGGAAACTGTCATTGCGAGTCCCGGCAAGTCGGGACGAAGCAATCTCAAAGCTGATTAAAAGACTGTATCCTGAGATTGCTTCATCGTCCCGACTTCATCGTCCCGATTTCATCGGGACTCGCAATGACGATTTTTGCTTCTCGAACCAACTAAGGTTCAGTAAAAACGAACTTTCCAAAGCTGGGTGAGTCGAAGATTATGGTAAAATGTAACAAATCGAAGTCAAGAAAGGGGGCAATATGCGTCTAAAAGATAAAGTGGCCATTGTCACCGGGAGTGGACGGGGGCTGGGGCAAGCCTACGCGGTGCGACTGGCGCAGGAGGGCGCTAAAGTAACCGTTTGCGACGTCATTGATTGCAGCGAAACCGCTAAAGCGGTAGAAGCCGCCGGCGGCGAGGTGCTGGCCCTGAAAACTGATGTGACCAGTGCCGCCAGCACGGTGGAGATGGCCCAGAAAACGGTCAAGCGTTTTGGCCGGATTGATATCCTGGTCAACAACGCTGCCATCTATGGCGGCATCGTCCTGAAACCCTTCCATGAGATTGACGAAAAGGAATGGGACAAGGTTATGACGGTGAACGTGAAAGGCACCTGGCTCTGCTGCAAGGCGGTCTTTCCCTACATGAAACAGCAGGGCAAGGGTAAAATTATCAATATTTCATCGTCGGTGCACTTTAAGGGGGTGCCGTTCTTTCTCCACTATTCCGCGTCCAAAGGTGGGGTGGTGGCCATGACCCGAGCGCTGGCCCGTGAGCTGGGTCAATACAATATCAACGTAAACTCGGTGGCGCCCGGTCTGACACTGACCCAGGCGGCTCTGGATATGAGGCCTGAGCAAAGCATTAAACAGTATATTGATACGTTGAGTATCAAGCGGGGTCAGCAGCCCGACGATTTGACCGGGGCAATAGTGTTCCTGGCCTCGGATGACAGCGATTTT
>JAUYDJ010000260.1 GCA_030690025.1 Chloroflexota bacterium
CTGGTGCCCAGCCGTTTATATCCCGGCAAATTCTATGCTCTGCCGCAGTCGCCGCAGCAGCTCAAACAGCTGCTGATGGTGGCGGGCATGGAGAAGTACTTCCAGATTGCGCGGTGCTTTCGTGACGAGGACACCCGCGCCGACCGCCAGCCTGAGTTTACCCAGCTTGACGTTGAAATGAGCTTTGTTGAGGAAGAGGATGTCATGAAGCTCGTCGAGGAGCTGTTTACCTCCCTGGTAGCGGCAGTCAAGCCGGAGCTGCGGATGATAAAACCCTTCCCCCGCCTTACCTATGCCCAGGTCATGGAGTGCTATGGCTCGGACAAGCCCGATTTGCGTTTCGGCATGGAGATAAAAGACCTGTCGGACATTGCCGCCCAGACCGATTTCGCAGTCTTCAAGTCGGCGATTGCTGATGGAGGCGTGGTGAAGGGAATTGCTGCCCCGGGCTGCGCTAACTACACGCGTCGTCAGCTTGACGAACTGACCCAGCTGGCGCAGAGCCTGGGCGCGAAAGGCTTGGTCACTATCGCGCTGGGTACGCCTGACGCAGGCCTGGATGACCTGACCATGGAAATGGTGAAGTCGGCCATCGCCAGGTTTTTGACTATCGAGCAAATCAGGCAGATGGCGTTGTGCATCGAGGCCAGCCCCGGCGACCTGCTGCTCATCGTGGCCGGGAAACCGAAAGTAGTAAACACTGTGCTGGGCGAGCTGCGCAAGGAGATGGGACGTCGCCTAAAGCTGCCTCCGTCCGACCTGTTTGTCTTTGCTTTTGTGACCGGCTTCCCACTGTTCGAGTGGAACGAGGAGACCCGCCGCTGGCAGTCGGCGCACCATCCGTTTACCGCGCCCCGGGCGGAAGACGCCGCTTTGCTGGACAGCGCCCCGGAGAAAGTGCGCGGCAGGCATTACGACCTGGTGTGCAACGGTTATGAGCTTGGTGGCGGCAGCATCAGGATTCATGTCAGCGAGCTGCAGCGCCGGGTATTCCGTATACTGGGCTACCGTGATGAAGAAATCGAGACAAACTTCGGGCATTTGCTGGAGGCATTTGAGTACGGCGCGCCGCCTCACGGCGGGATAGCCGCCGGCCTGGACCGGCTGGTGATGCTGCTCGCCGGTGCCGAGACCATCCGCGAGGTCATTGCCTTCCCCAAGAACCAGAGCGCGGTTGACTTGACCTTTAACGCGCCGGCGCCGGTTACCGAACAGCAAGTATCTGAATTACACATAAAGATAATTGACGGATAGGCTATGGTTGACATAACTAACGTCGGGCAAAACATATTCATGATTGACGACCAGCTCTACTCCCTGCCGGGGTGGGGGAGTGTTTACCTGCTCAATGAAGAGAAAAAGGCGCTGGTGGATACCGGCCCGAGCACCTCGGCGAAGATAGTCCTGGAGGGGATTAAGCAGCTCGGCGTGAGGCCGGAGGACATTGATTACCTGGTGGTCACCCATATCCATTTAGACCATGCCGGCGGCGCCGGAACGCTCATTAAAGATATGCCCAAAGCCCGGGTGGTCGTCCATCAGCGTGGCGCGAGGCACCTGGTCGACCCATCCCGGCTGGTCGCCAGCGTGATGGAGGCTTCGGGCCAGGCAATGATGGCGAAGTATGGTGAAATGGTGCCAGTAGGGGAAGGGCGGATAATGGCAGTGGGCGAGGGAGATGTTATTGAGCTCGGCAGGGGACAGACGTTGAAATTCTTTGACGCCCCGGGCCATGCCCCGCATGAGCTCTGTATATATGAGAGCCGTAACCGGGGCATATTTACCGGCGACGCGGTGGGTGTCTATGTCCCCGGGCAGGAATTTTTGTTCCCGGCTGCCCAGCCGCCTAACTTTAACCTGGAGCTGTGTATAGGCACTATCCGAAGGCTGATGACGCTTAATGCCAGCCGGATTTATTTTGCCCACTTCGGGGTGACTGAAAAAGTGCACAAAATGTTGCAAATGGCTATTGATAAGCTGCTGGTTTGGGATAGAATAGTAACGGAGGCAGTAAAGCAGGGCAATCTCGATAGCGCCGCCGCCAAACTGACTGAGCACGCCCGCGCCGACGTAGAAGCAGTCAGGAAAAACCGGGTGATATACGAATACCTGACTGGCTACAGTGTGCCCACCAGCGTCAGTGGCTTCATGAAATACCAGCGGGAGAAGCTCGCGACTGGATAGACGGAGGAAGAGTGAAAGTAACTACCGACAAAATAGAGCACAGACAGGCCTTTTTGACCATTGAGATTGAGCCACCTGAGGTGGAAAAGTCCCTGGAAGGGGCCTACCGCCGCCTGGTGCAAAAAGCCAACATTCCCGGCTTTCGCAAGGGGAAAGCGCCGCGGCCCATACTGGAGCGTTACGTGGGTAAGAAAGCCCTGTTTAATGAGGCGCTGGACTACCTCATCCCGGAGACCTATGAGAAAGCCGTCAAAGAGCAAAACATTGAGCCTTACGCTCAGCCGCACCTTGAAGTAACACAGGCCGAACCGCCCATATTCAAAGCGGTGGTGCCGCTGGCGCCGGAGGTAAAGCTGGGCGACTACCAGCATATGGAAGTCGCCCCGGAAGAGACGGCGGAAGTAGCCGAGAAAGATATTGACGCCGCCATCGAGCAGCTGCGTCACCAGCAGGCTACCTGGGAGCCGGTGGAACGTGCGGCTGACTTTGAAGATTTAGTAGTCATGGACATCGAAAGCAAGATTGATGACCGGCCCTTCATCGACCAGAAGAAGGTACAGTACCAGCTTCTGCGCGAGTCGACTTTCCCGGCGCCCGGCTTTGCTGAGCAGCTGGTTGGCATGAAAAAGGATGAAGAGAGAGAGTTCAAGCTCAAGTTTGCCGCCGAGCATCCGCGGGCCGACCTGGCCGGAAAAGAGCCGTGGTTCAAGGTGAAGGCGCTCGAAGTTAAGCAGAAGAAGCTGCCCGAGATGAACGATGATTTTGCCAGGGCGGTCGATGCCAAGTTTGAGACTTTAGCCAAGCTGCGTGAACAGGTGACCAATAGCCTGAAACTCGGCGCTGAGCGCAAGACCCGGCTGGATTTTGAAGAGCGGGCGATAGACGCGCTAGTGGGCAAGACAGAAGTGGATTTCCCGCCCATCCTGACTGAGGTAGAAATCGACCGCCTGATTGAGCGCCAGATGCAGCGCTGGCAGATGGACCGCGACGGCCTGGAGGATTACCTGAAGAAAATCAATAAGACGGAGAAGGAACTAAGGGAAGAGCTGCGCCCCCTGGCCATTAAGGACGTTACCCGCTCGCTGGCGCTGGGCAAACTGTCCGAGGCGGAAAAGGTCGAGGTCAACGACGCGGAGATAGATGCCGAGATTGAAAATGTCATAAAGCGCAACGAGGCAAATCGGGCGCAGCTGCAGGAGTACTTCAAGTCGGCGGAGACGCGCGACTCAATCAAGCGGCAGCTGATTGGCCGCAAGACCGTGGAGCGGCTGGTGGAAATAGCCAGGACTGCCGCTGCGGAGACAAAACCCGCCGAAACCAAAAACGCGGAGACGAAAGCAAAACCGGTTACTAAAACGAAGAAGGTAAAGGAGAAGAAGAAATGATAGACCCGATGAACGTTATTCCCATGGTGGTGGAGAGCAGTGCGCGCGGCGAGCGGGCCTTTGACATATATTCCCTGCTGCTGAGAGAGCGCATCATTATACTGGGTATGCCTATCAATGACCAGGTAGCCAATGTGACTATCGCCCAGCTTCTCTTTCTGGACCGGGAGGACCCGGACAAGGACATCAACCTCTATATCCATTGCCCGGGTGGCATTATCAGCGCCGGTCTGGCGATTTATGATACCATGCAGCTTATCCGTCCGCCGGTATCTACTATCTGCATGGGGATGGCGGCCAGCATGGGTACCATACTCCTCTGTGCCGGGGCCAAGGGTAAGCGCTATGCCTTACCTCATTCCACCATCCACATGCACCAGCCGTCCGGCGGCGCCCAGGGACAGGCGGCGGATATTGAGATTGCCGCCCGGGAAATTCTGCGCCTGCAGGACATACTCCGGAATGTGCTGGTCAAGCATACCGGCCAGCCCATGGAAAAGATAATCCATGACACCGACCGCGACTTCTATCTTAACCCGGAGCAGGCCTTAGAGTATGGCCTCATCGATGAAGTCCTGAAGAAACCGGAAAAGACCGAGAAGACCGAGAAGAAATAGCTAGAGCGTGGCGGAATAAAGCTGCCGGTAGCGCCGGGAGAGGTCAGCGAGGGTAGGCAGGCCGGCCCTGGCGCCTACCTGTGTAATAGAGAAGCGGGCCACAGTATTGCCCAGGCGACCGCATTCCTCAAGGTCTTTATCCTTGACCAGACCATAAAGAAAGCCGGCGGCGAAGGCGTCGCCGGCGCCGGTGGTGTCCACGGCTTTCGTCTCTTCAAGCGGCTCAACGGTGTGCTCGCTTTCAGCATCTCTAATGTAGCAGACGGCGGTAACCAATTTGCCGTCGCGCAGCCTTAGCTCCATTCCCTTGCCCAGGGTAACGGCGACTATTTTACAGCCCTCATTAAGGCACACTGCCGCGCCGGAAATAACGTCTTTGCCGGTGAGCTGCTCTATTTCACGCCCGTTGATGAACAGCACGTGGGTGCGGGCTAATATGAGGCGCAGGGCTTTCAGTCCTTTACTGGCGTACAGCATCCCGGGGGCGAAGCTAAGTTTGACTGCCGAGTCCAGTTTTTCAACAAGTCCCAGAGTCAGCTGGAACTGTCTGTCACCGGCAAACGAGGAAACATGGAGCATCTTCGCCTGATTCAGGTAGGTCAGGTCGACGTCAGCCATGGTGAGCAGGCTGTTGGCGCCGGGGACAACGTAGAGGGAACGCTTGCCTTGCCTGTCGCTAAGGCAAAGTACAGCACCAGTCTTAGCGTTATGCCTGGTCTTAATCTGGCTGATATCGACGCCCACTTTGGCTAAGTCCTGGAGCAGCAATTGGCCATCGGTGTCATCGCCAACCACTCCCACAAAACCGGTGCTTACGCCGAGTTTGCCGAGGCCGTAGATGGTGTTGGCGGCGGAGCCGCC
>JAUYDJ010000135.1 GCA_030690025.1 Chloroflexota bacterium
CCCGTCTGGTATTGGCCGCTGCGGTCGGGAAAACCAACCAGGAGATCAGCCGGGAAACTGGTTTGAGCAGGCTCAGCGTTGGTATGTGGCGTCGCCGGTTTATCAGTGAAGGTTTATCTGGATTGGAGGATAGGCCTCGACCGGGTAAACCGCCTTTGTATTCTCAGGCTGACCGATTGCGTGTAATCGAAACTGCCTGTAACCAAAAACCCGAAGCTGAGAGCCAATGGAGCGTTCGAACGCTGGCCAAAGCCACCGGTGTAGGAAGAGATACCGTCCACCAGATTCTGCGTAAAGCCGACTTGAAACCTCATCAGGTAGCATCCTTTTCTTCTTCACCTGACCCCGACTTTGCCGCTAAGGTAGTAGATGTAGTGGGATTGTATCTCCATCCACCGGAGCAAGGCATAGTGATCTGTGTGGATGAAAAAACACAGGTTCAGGCGCTGGACAGGACTCAGCCTTTATTACCCATGCGCCCAGGGCAGATAGAACGGCGCACCCATGACTATAAGCGCAATGGCACTATCCAACTCTATGCTGCTTTGGAAGTTAACGCGGGACATGTTATCCCCAGCATTGAAGAACGCCATCGTTCCAAAGAATTTATCGCCTTCATAAATCGATTGTTGCGTGCTTACCCGTCCGGCGAACTCCACATCATCCTGGACAACGTGAGCAGCCACGATTCCAAAGAGGTGCAAAATTGGCACAAGCAGCCAGCTAACCAGCGGGTAGTCTTTCATTTTATCCCGACCTATTCTTCGTGGCTAAATCTGGCTGAAGTATTATTCAATTTACTGCAGACCAAAGTGCTACGTCGTGGTGTTTTTCAATCGAAGAAAGACCTTGTGTCAGCCATTATCGCCTATATAGATAAATTCAACCGGGAGGGGCGCGTTTTTCATTGGACAAAGACCGCCGATGTTATTATAAGCTCATCTAATAGCCTGACGAGATACTAACTTGATTCGACCGGCATTATGACAGGTCTTGGGGTTAACCCAGGACCTGTTTTTGCGCGACTGCAAATATCTGCCGGATGTGCTATATTCTGTCTATCGAGGAGGTGAACAGATGCAGATTCAGGAGTTCATTGAGCTGACCAAAAAAAGAAGGTGTATCCGCCGTTTCAAACCGGACCCCTTCCCCGATGAGTGGCTCGAGCAGATGCTGGAGGCAGCCCGCTTTGCCCAGTCCGGGGCCAACGGGCAGCCCTGGGAATTCATCGTCGTCAAGGACAAACAGACCAAAGAAAAAATCTCCGACCTGGTTATGGAGAGCCACAAATATATTTACGATATCGAGAAGACCCGGCTGGAAGAGCTGAGGCAGCCCGCCTACCGCGGCAGCCCTGACCGTCAGGGGCAGGCCAACGTCAACTTCAAGGATGCCCCCGTATTCATTATCATGTGCGGCGACCCCCGGCCGGTGCAGGCCACCGTTCTGGCCACCCACTTCCTGCCCAACGAAGGCGGCCCTTATGCCCATTTTTTGAAGGGCATGGCTAATGCCACCCAGATTCTGACCCTGGCGGCAGCGGCCTGCGGCCTGAACTCACAGTGGGTAAGCGTTAACTCCACCATTGAACCCCGTTTGAAGATGCTGCTGGATGTCCCCTGGGAGCTGGCAATTCACACCATAGTCCCCATTGGCTATCCCGCGTATAATCCCGCGCCGGCTTACCGGCGGGAACTCAGCGAAATAGTGCATTATGAGAAGTACGACCGTGCCAAATACCGCTCCGGCGATGATATCTACAACTTCATACTCAAGCTGAGGCAAAAGACTATAGGCGCTTACCCCGCCTGGAAATCCAAGAAAGAGGGCGAAAGCTAAGCAGGACTTATCTCCTCTCCGGGATATGGACATGTAGATCTCTCGTCGGGGGGAGTGATATAAGAGAGGGGGCTTTCAGCCCCCTCTCCTTTTTACTACCAGGCGCAAACCGAACCGTGGTAACTACGGGTAGTTTTTTGCACGTAAATACGCTAACATGTAGATGTATAGCACGCATAATGATAGCCATCTTCGATTCTAGAAGGCGCGCAGGTGTTGAGCTGCTATGGTTGCGCCAGATTTCCTCAAGGGGCCACTGTCAAAAAGACTGGCCCGAACATGATAATCGAAGTGATATATGAAACGGAATATACGGTGCCTGCCTGTGGCACTTGGGAAACAAACAGGGCTCATTTCGTCAGATTGTGAGCCACTACACATTTCATCTTAAAGTGAAACTATAAGCTGCTGCAACGCCGGAATCAGTTGTTTCTTCTCAAACAGAAGTTCGGGGACTGTCCCCCAAGGCCCACCATAAAGGTAATGATATTACCTTAAATTAGCTTCTAATCGTAGTCTTATTGAAAGCTTGGCCTGATTTCCGAGTTCCGCTTTGGTAGTTTTGTTACCTGGATTCAACGGCTTCATGAATCGCTGTCGAAGCCTATCCAAGTTGTTAATACTTAGAAGCGCCTATCTCCTCCATCTTCCCCGTTACAATAAACACTACTCGCTCACAGATGTTGGTGACTCTATCGGCGGCACGCTCCAGATTATGAGCTGCCCACATAAGACGGGTTGCACGTGTAATCGTCTTCGGGTCTTCCGCCATAAAGATGAGCAACTCACGGAACACCTGGTCGTATAGATGGTCAACCAGGTCATCCTCGATAGCAATTTTCCTTGCGGCATCAGCGTCCCGGTTTATGAAAGCATCCAAGCTACGGCGAAGCATATCCACAGTTTGTTCCGCCATCCGTGGAATATCAATCAAAGGTTTCAGAGGCGGCTCATCGCCAATCATTATTACAATCCGTGCAATACCTACCGCATAGTCACCTATTCGCTCAATCTCGGTCGTAATATTAAGGATAGCAATAATGATGCGAAGGTCGCTAGCCAAGGGTTGCTGGGTAGCTATTAGCTCGATGCACTTCTCTTCAATTTCAAATCTTTTACCGTTTACCTTCTGGTCGTCAGCGATTATCTGACGGGCTAACTCAAGGTCTCGGTTTTTAAGAGCATCAATAGAGCGAAGCAGAGCCTTGCTCACCATACTTCCCATAGCCAGAATATCGTCCTGAATTTCCCTTAGTCTCTTGTGAAAGGTTGTCCTCATTTCCATGTGCGTCCTCCTCGGAAGATTTATCCAAATCGGCCAGTGATGTAGTCCTCAGTGCGCTTATCTTTAGGATTGGTAAATAGTTGAGATGTTTTGCCGTATTCTACCAGTATGCCGGCTCGGTCCTGGTCCATTAGTAAGAAAGCCGCCATATCTGACACCCGTGCCGCCTGCTGCATATTGTGTGTAACAATGACAATAGTGTATTGTTCAGCCAGATTTCTCATCAAGTCCTCGATTTTGAGTGTCGCTGCCGGATCAAGAGCGCTGCAGGGCTCATCCAGTAGTATTATCTCCGGTTCTACGGCTAAAGCCCGGGCGATACAGAGGCGTTGTTGCTGCCCACCAGAGAGAGATGCCCCGGATTGATTAAGCTTGTCTTTTACTTCATCCCACAGTGCTGCCTGGCGCAGGCTGCGTTCCACAACTTCTTCCAGTTCCCATCGCCGGGTCCAGAGCCGTGTTAGTCTGATGCCCGCTGCCACATTGTCGAAAATAGACATTGTGGGGAAAGGTGCTGGCTTCTGGAAGACCATGCCGATACGCCGACGGATAACGACAGGGTCGACATCCCTGGCATAGATGTCGTTGCCATCCAATAAGACGCAGCCCTCTACTCGTCCCCCGTGCGAGACTTCGTGCATTCTATTGAGACAGCGAATGAAGGTGGACTTCCCGCAGCCGGAAGGTCCGATGATGGCAGTGATCGCCTGCGACTTGATAATCATGCTGATATGCTTAATGGCAAGCGTGTCTCCATACCAGGCGCTCAAGTCCTGGACCTCCAGAATGCCTTTCTTGCCTTCAAGATTGGCTATATATTCTTTAGGCTTGCGCTGCGTGTTGTCGTTAACCAGGTTATATACCATAGCCATTTATCTTCCCTTCATTATATACTTTCGGACGGGCTACATACGCCCCCGATTGCTAATCCAGCGCACTACGATGCTAATACCGAGAACGAGCAGGACCAGCAGGAAAGCCCCTGCCCAGGCCTGCTGTTGCCAGTCGGGATAAGGCGACATGGCATAGCGAAATATCTGCAGTGGTAATGCCCCAATCGGCTTAAGGAAACCCTGCACACCAAACTGGCTTCCAAGCGCGGTAAAGATGAGCGGGGCGGTTTCCCCGGCAATGCGAGCAACGGCGAGCATTACCCCGGTAATAATTCCGGTAAGAGCGCCAGGGACGATTACTCCCACCACCGCCCGCCACCGCGTGATGCCCAGAGCCAGTGCCGCCTCGCGCATCGAATTCGGCACTAAACGCAATGACTCCTCGGCAGTCCGGGCTACAATTGGAATCATAATGATGGCCAGTGCCACACCTGCCGATAGCGCGGAGTATGAGTGCATCGGGCGGACTACGATGGCATAAGCGAACACGCCGACCACGATTGAGGGTACACCAGCCAGAATATCCGCAATGAATCGAACCGCAGCCGCCCCTCTTGGGCTGGCGAATTCAGCCAGGAAGATACCTGCCATCAGCCCGACCGGCAGGGCGATTATCGACCCCAGTACTACGAGGATGAAGGTACCGATAATTTCATTGCGCATCCCTCCACCGACTTCGCCGACCGGTTTGGCTGCCTGAGTAAGAAAGTCAATATTGAGGGCAGCGATGCCATGTGACAGTGTGTAACCCAGGATAAGAGCCAAAATCAGCATACCCAGACCAGCGGCGCCGCCGCAGAGACCGAGCATTATCCGGTTAAACCATTTACGTTGCAGGTAACCACGTTCAAGCATTGGTCATTCCTTTGCCGCCTTCACTGAAGTCATGCGCCACACCAGCAGGCGGGCCGCGACGTTAACCAGCAGTGTCACCGCGAAAAGTATGAGTGCCAGTTCCACCAGACTGCCAATAAAAACTCCGCCGGAAGCCTCGCTGAACTCGCTGGCTATCTTGCTGGCAATAGTGGCACCCGGGGAAAAAAGGGATGCTGTCAGCGCATAAGAGTTGCCGATGACCATGGTCACTGCCATAGTCTCACCAAGGGCACGACCCAACCCAAGGATTATCGCCCCCACCAGTCCCGAGCGGCAATAAGGAAGGACTGCTTGCCGAATCGTCTCCCAGCGCGTAGCTCCCAGAGCAAACATCGCTTCACGTTGTTCATTAGGAACAGCTCGCATGGCGTCCCGGCTTACTGCCGTGATGATGGGGATAACCATGATGGCGAGAATGATACCAGCAGCCAGAAAACCGACACCGAATGGCGGACCCTGGAATAAAGGCAGGAATCCCAGCTTGCTTCCCAGCCAGCTCTCAATGGGGCTTCTCACGAATGGCACCAGTACGAAGAGTCCCCATAATCCGATGATTACGCTGGGTATAGCGGCCAGCATTTCGATTACAAGAGAGGCCGGCCCTTTTAGCCACGATGGCGCCAATTCAACCAGGAATATAGCTGCTCCCAGGCTTATTGGCACGGCGATAATAAGGCCTATTGCCGAGCTCAGCAGTGTACCGTAGATTGCCGGTAAGGCCCCGAATGCTTCCCTGACCGGGTCCCATGTAGAGCTGCTTAAAAAGGCAAGCCCGAACCGCCTGATAGCCGGCATAGCATCTATGGTCAGGACAACAACCAGGCCTAAGAGAATCCCAACTATCACCAGGGCAAAAACAAGTGTTAGGTTGGAGAAGATTCTGTCACTGTAACGTGAGTAACCGCTAAATCGCCAGCTTCTCATTCGTCCCGGTGATATGGTGTTTGCGTCATTGCACTTCATGGCTCTCAAGCTCTTTCTTTTACCTCTCACAAGGGGGAAATGCAGGAGGGGTTGACCTTCCTACATACCCCAAGTGATTAATATCCTGGTCATTTAACGACTTAGTAGCGGTTGTCCCTGATATTTGATGGACAGTATCTCGTTCTCAGCTTTGGTCACGGCAGCGCTTGACAGCGGCGCGTAGTCGAGTGGGGTTACGTACTTCTGCCCGTCGTGTACCGCCCACCAGAGCATCTTCACCAGGGTTTCACCTTTGGCCTTGTCCGTCTGGTTGACGTACGCCAGTATCCAGGTGAAGCCGGAAATCGGGTAAGCATCCGGATTCGATGAGTTGGTAATCATGACCTTCATGTCATCCGGTAGAGTCACGCCCTCGGCAGCCTTGGTGGTCGCCGCCAGTGACGGCTCTATGAACTTACCGGCGGCGTTCTTCAACTGCGCCCAGGGCAGTTTGTTTTGCACGGCGTAAGCCAGCTCAACGTAGCCGATGGCGCCGGGTATCTGCTGCACCTGACCGGCGACGCCGGCATTGCCCTGACCGCCAATATCGCCCGGCCAGTTCACCGAGGTGGCATTGCCCACTTTGGTTTTCCATTCGTCGCTTACCTTGGACAGGTAGTTGGTGAATATGTAGGTTGTGCCGGAACCATCGGACCGGTGTACTACCCCTATCGCCGTATCGGGCAATTTCACGTCCGGGTTGAGGGCGGCTATCCGGGGGTCATTCCACTTGGCTATTTTCTTCAAGTAAATGTCTGCCAGCACATCGCTCGTGAGTTTGAGCTGTCCCGTGCTGACGCCGGCCAGGTTATAGACAACGGCTACGGCACCACTGGTCATGGGGATATGGAGGATGGGGCCGCGGGCCGCTTCAGACTTGGCCAACTGCTCGGCGGTCATGATGCCGTCGCTGGCGCCGAAGTCAACGGTGCCTTCCGTTATCTGGGTGATGCCGCCGCCGGAACCGATGGCCTGATAGTTTATCTTCGCACCGGTAAGCTTGAAGTACTCATCAAACCACTTGGTGTACAAGGGTGCCGGGAACGTAGCTCCAGCGCCGTTCAGATTTACGGGTTGCGATGGTGTTGGTACCGGGGGTGTTGGCTTAGGAGTTGGCGTCGGGGTTGGTGCAGGTGCAGGTGCAGGTGTGCTACAGGCAGTAAGGACAAGAGCCAAAAGCAACATCACTGCCAGAGGTATAGACCATTTTGGGATAGATTTGTACAAGTTATTTTCTCCTTTTTATATGCTTAAGTCTTTCTATTCGTGTTTTGCCGCTATCTCTTCGAGAAGCTGCGCCGCCAGGTGATGCCCAACCAGTGCTTCCGGGTGTTCTGCAATAAGGTGCAGGACCGCCTCCGCAGTGGCCAGGTTGGTCGCTAGCGGGACATTGTGGACATCGCAGACCCTCAGGAGCGCGGAAACATCTGGCTCATGGGGATGCGCTGTAAGGGGGTCACGCAAGAAAATTACCGCGGTTACGTCCCCGTTGGCTACCAGGGCTCCAATCTGCTGGTCGCCACCTAGAGACCCACTCTGTAGAAGCGTAACCGGCAGTCCGGTCCTTTCCTGAATGAGTTGTCCGGTACTTCGCGTAGCAACCAGGTCAACTTCAGCCAGTTCCTCTTTGTGTACCTTCACCAGTTGCACCATGTCATCTTTCTTTGAATCATGGGCAACCAGTGCCAGGGTTTTTCGCATTTCTATCACCTCCTTTCTCACCTTAATCATATCGTGCAGAGATTAAGGTGAATTTAAGGTGATGTTAAAACTATGTAAAATTTTCACCCAACCAGTTCCTTAACTAATTCTTCAACCCTATTTTTCACTTCGTCCCTGATTTGCCTTACTCGCTCTAGCGGTTTCCCCCCCGGGTCCTCAAGCTGCCAGTCCTCGGTGGGGACAAAGCTGGCCGGACAAACCCCCTCAACACCACAACCCATGGTTATGACTCGTTCGACACCTTCCAGCATCTCTAGGGTTAGCAGTTTTGGTTTTCGGCGCCTGATGTCTATTCCTACCTCGCGCATTGCGGCCACCACCACAGGATTGACCTTATCAGTTGGCTGGGTTCCTGCTGAAAAGCCCTTGGCTTTTCCTTTCGCCATCTGGTTAAAGAAGGCTTCGGCCATCTGACTGCGACCGGCATTATGCACACAGACGAACAATATTTTCTTCATGGAGACCTCTTATCTTTCCCTACATTCTCTACCCGGATTCGGCAATCCTCGACAATTTCCTTTGGGACTAATTTCAAAGCTAACACAATCAGTCCGGGAACAATGATGATATCGTCAAGCTGTCCAATCACTGGAATAAAGTCCGGAATAATGTCGAAGGGTAAAAATGCATAACCGATGGCAAGCCACAGAAGGAACTTTGCCGGCTTTGGTGTCCGTGGGTCTTTCAATACAAAATAGTACACCAAGAGTTCCCGCTTGATTCGCCGCGCGAATAACCTGAGCTTACCAAACATAAGTTTGCAAAGGAGCGCTGATTTCAATAGTCATCCATTAGTAGCATAAAGGATGGACTTTAAGAGCGGTTTAAGGATTTGTTAAAGTCTTGTTAAATTTTACGGATTGCTCGCGCTGGGGTTTACTATGAGAGGAAGGCTAAAGGTGAAGGTGGAACCTTTACCCTCCTCGCTTTGAGCCCAGATATTGCCGCCATGGGCCTGGATGGTGTGTTTGGCAATAGCCAGTCCGAGGCCGGTTCCGCTGGTTGAACGGGACTTATCTGCTTTGAAGAAGCGCTCGAAAACGTGGGGTAAATCTTCTTTGGAAATTCCCATTCCGGTATCAGAAACATTGACAGTGACGGACTCGTTATCAGCCCTGGTAGAAAGTGCTATTCTTCCGCCGGGGTGGTTAAATTTGATGGCATTATGAACTAGATTAACTATCGTTTGTCGGATTCTTTCCTTGTCAGCTCCGACTATAGGGAGGTCCGCGGCGAGGTCGGTGACCATGGTAACCTGCTGCTTTCCCGTAAGTGGATTCATCTGAGCCACCACCTCTTCTATCAGAAGGTTAAGGTCTGTCGGTGCCATTCTGAGCTCAGCCCGGCTAGTCTCAATACGTGATAGCTCGGTAAGCTCGGATACCATTTGGGTTAGACGGTCAACCTCACCATCAATCCTTGTTAAGAAATCCATTGCCGCCTCTTTATCGTTGATAGCGCTATCTTTCAAGGTTTCGACCATAGCCTTGATTCCGGCAATCGGTGTCCTCAACTCATGAGATATGTTGCCTACCAGCTCTCGGCGCATGGTTTGTAAGCTTCGGAGTTCTGTCAGGTCTTGAAACAGGATTAGCGCTGCCGACGACTTGCCCGCTGTTATTGGTACGACAATAACCCTGAGGAACCGGCCTGTCACGGAATCGAGCTGGGCAGTCTGCTCACGGGCTGTCTTGAGGCATTTCTTCACCACGTCGTCTATCTCGTAATCGTGAACGGCTTCTATCAGAGGGTGATCGGTTACTTTTGCCTCTTTGAAATTGAAAAGCCGCTCGGCCGCCGGATTGACTAACAAAATCCTTCCTTCAGAATCCGTCATCACAACCCCGTCAGTCAGGCTGGTGAGAACGGTCGCTAATTTGCTTCTTTCGTCCACTATTGTCGCCATCGTGGTTTTCAGGCTTAAGGACATCTCATTGAAGGCCCGGCCAAGTCTGCCTATCTCATCGCTAGTCCGCACTGGAATCTGTTGGTCTAGCTTTCCCGCAGAGATTCCCTCAGCTGCTTCGGTGATTCGCCTCACAGGTCGGGTTATCATTCTAGCAATGAGCGCAGCGGCTAGAATGACCAGTATAGCGACTATCGCTGTCGCAGAGACAATAGTCATAACTGCGCTATTTACCGAGCTTCCCACTGTTGTTAGCGGAAGAGCTACTCGAGCTATACCCAAGATTTGCCCCTGATTCATTACAGACACGGCAACATACATCATATTCTCGTGGAGGGTAGCGCTGTAGCGAGTGGCCTGACCCACACCGGAAGACAGTGCCGCTACTACCTCAGGGCGGGTAGCATGATTTTCCATAGTTAGCGGGTCCTGGTCAGTATCACCCAGGACAGTGCCGTCTTTGGCGATAAGCGTTATTCTGGCTTGAATTTCTTTGCCGGTTGTCTTGGCAACACTGTCAAGCTCACTTTGTTTGCCCGAGTCCGCAAAAGCAGGCAAGCTGATTTTAGCAACGAGTCTGGCTTCATTCGTTAGTTGAGTCTCCAAGTGGTTAATCTGAGTGTCCTTGGCAGAATTAACCATGTAGAATCCCAAAATACTCATCCCGGCCAGGACAAGTAGTATGAAAGGAATCGTGATTTTCCAATAAATACTGTGCGACACCATCACCCCTCTAGCTTATACCCCACGCCCCGGACTGTTACCAGGAGTTTGGGCTCGTTTGGATTATCCTCTATCTTCTCTCGAAGCCACCGTATATGAACGTCCACTGTCCGAGTCTCACCAGCAAAATCATAGCCCCATACCTTTTCCAGAAGCTGGTCCCGGCTGAACACGAAGCCCTTATTTTTGACCAGAAAAGCTAGCAAGTCAAACTCTTTTGGTGTTAGCCCAAGCGTTGCTGCTCCTTTTGAAGCCTGGTGGCGGGCGATATCAACCTCAACGTCGCCGACTTTTAGCAATGCCTCTTCAGGTCCCAGTTGCGTTTCAACCATCTTAGCTCGGCGCAGCATGGCTCTTACGCGAGCTAGTAGCTCTCTTAGACTGAAAGGTTTGGTCATGTAATCGTCGGCGCCAATTTCAAGCCCAACTATCTTGTCGGTCTCTTCAGCCTTTGCGGTGAGCATCAGTATTGGGACTATCATTTCCTTACGTAGAATGCGGCATACCTCAAAGCCGCTCACTTTTGGTAGCATTATGTCCAGGATGATGAGGTCAGGCTTTTCTTTACGGGCCATATCCAAGGCCTGAGCGCCATCAGCCGCAGTGACGACGTCGTAGCCCTCTTTACGCAGATTATATTTGAGGGTGTCCAACAGATTGCGGTCATCTTCGACAATCAGAATCTTGTCGCTGGTCACTTCAGCCATCACTCCTAGTATAGAATGAACAGAGCAGCCTATCAAATGCCAGCATGAACGAGAAGGCGGTTCCGTGATGTAAACTTACAGTGAAGGTTTCGAGTAAGAAACCAACAACTGTTGCAAAGCCGGGATAAGTCCCTTCTTCTCAAACAGAAGTTCGGGAACTGTTCCGAATGGCCCACCAAAGGGGACGATACCTAGAGCTCCTATGGTAGGCATGTAGGTATAATCTAGTCCAGCAGGGGTCTTTTTAAGGCACATGAATCAACAAGCCTCCTTTGAATGACTATTGCCGACCAACTCACACCCACGTCAGCGG
>JAUYDJ010000147.1 GCA_030690025.1 Chloroflexota bacterium
CAGCAAAACGCCTTGGTATCCGAGCCGGTGGCCCGGGTGCAGCCGGCAAGCTCGCCGATGGCCTTGGCCATAGCGCCGCCGCCACGGTTATAGCGGTCGCCCACCGCTTCCTCGCCGTAGCCGATGAGGTAGTCAATGTCCTCGGCTTTACCGGTCTTGGCGATGAGGTGCCGCAAGGCCATTACCCCGGAGGCACGCACGGAGAGGTTCTCGATGAGGATGTCCGGCACCAGAGCGGTATCCTCTTCGTGACCCCGCTGTATGCAGCCTATCAAGCGGTCGCCGTTAATGAATAGCGGCAGGGCATGGCCCTCCGCAGCCAGTTTGGCGTCGATTTCCGCCCGTGTGAAGCCTTTGCCTAATCTTTTAATGTCGTCTTCTTTGAATAGTGGATGCTTAGCAAGCTTGGCGGCCACTTCCTGCCGGAATCCCTCCTCGAGTAGGATAAGCTCAAACTCATCACATATCTTGAGCATGCCGTAAAACTCGTCTTCGGGCATGATTTCGCCAAAAGCGCCCCAGCGCGAGGCATTGGGCACGGGTTGCTGGTACCACGGGGAGGGCACGTTCCACAGCTCATCCGGGTCAAGGTTGCCGATGAAGACCTGGTTGGGTGCGTAGGCAACTGCCTGCTCGAAGGTGCGCAAATGGCTTAATATTGGCTTCAGTATGGCGGGGTCTTTGCTTATTTCACGGGACGGCTTGGAGCCAAGCCGCACCATGCCCGGCACATGAGCCAGGACATAGGCGACCCCCTTGATTACTGGCTTTACGTTGGTTACTGTTGGGCACTCTGTCACGGATGACACCTCTTTCCAGATGTAGTGTATTAAGTGATATAGTAATAGTCTACGACAGATTTATGATTTCGGCAAATAGTGCTCTACCTTTTGGGCCAGTTTTCAGGGAACAGATCAGTCACACTTGCTTGAAATGTTGTCATGGTTCCGTTGCAATGAGATATTCAGACTTGTTAGGATACTCTGACCTTACCAAACGGCATGGCATTGAAAGTAAAATAACCAGGTATTCGTAGTCGTAAATTATCTCGGCCGATTGCTTGAGCATCACGAAATCGCCTTTCGAAAGGATTTGTTGGGTGTTGCCCTGAAGGGTCATATCCTAATGCTGTTTGGAGTATGTCCTCAAGAGGCGCTCCATGTGGTCGACCAGCAAGATAAATCCCGATGTTCAGGTTATCCCTTTGAGCTGACGTGACTGGAGTACGCCTTGGTGTCGTCAAGGACCACCTCCATAGTTTAGTTGACCATATTCGGATTACAAAATAAAAGGTTCTCCTTACATTTGGTGGTTATTTAGCCTCTGAATCCCGAATCAAGAGGCCCGTCTGTGTTTTTGGTGGAGACGGGGGAGAGTTGAACTCCCCGTCCAGAAGAAGCTGCCCAGAATATGCTACAAAGCCTAGTCAGCTCTTTTTATCTCGCCTGATTAGCCTCAACTGACCGAGTCCAGCCAGGCCAGCCGATGTTTCTTTCACCGCCCTTATCGGCGTGCGTGCGGTGGCACCTCAACTTTTCGGCACCCAATCCCGGCCCGTTGAGGTGAGGCCGGGTTGGATGTTGCTACCCGTTTATGTTAGGCAGCAAAAACCATTTCTGGTTCGGCAGTTGTTTTTTTGCCACTGGTTTTACGAGGTCTGTGGCGCCTCGGCTCTGCAATTCTGTAACACACCTCCCCTGTCGAACCCACGCGTCCCCATTCTGGCGTGGCAATCGCCCCTTAAGCCCTCTGCTTGATAGCCCGTCCCATCTCTCTTTCCGTCTCGCGGCGGGAGATGGCCTCGCGCTTGTCGTATTGCTTTTTGCCCCGGGCCAGGGCTATTTCGACCTTAGCGCGGTCATCTTTAATATACAATTTAAGCGGGACTATGGTCAACCCTTTCTCGTTAACCTTGCGGGCCAGCTCGGCAATTTGCTTGCGGTGCAGCAGGAGCTTGCGCGGCCGTTTCGGCTCATGGCTCATATAGCTGCCGGCTTCGTAGCGGGCAATATGGGCGTTGAGCAGCCATAGCTCCCCGTCCTCGGGCTTAACGTAGGAATCGCTCAGGTTGACCCGGCTGTCACGGATTGACTTAATCTCGCTGCCGGTGAGAGCAATACCTGCCTCCAAGCCCTCCTGGATGTGGTAGTCATGGTAAGCCTTGCGGTTAGTCGCTATTACTTTTGTCGCCATTGCATTCTGATTATATCACGCATTGGGTAAAGAACAATGTCCCGGTGACCGTATTGCGTCAAAATAAACTGCTACCGAACAGGCAGGATTACCTCATAAACCGGGTTGCCGAAACGCCTATAGTTGCACCCTTGTTGCCATGCGTATATCTATTTCTCCCTCACCCCCTTCTTATCCCCCTCTCCCGCCTTCGGCGGACGAGGGGGAAGATTAGAAAAAGAAGGGGGCAAAGCCCCCTTCTTAACACTACCTCCCGATGCTGTCGGGATTAAGGGAATAGGGTCAGACATAATCTAGAAAGTGAAATCAACCATGTTTGAACTCAGACAGGACGGCCAGGGCAAAGATTGGTGAACCCCATGTCCCGGTAACTTGTTGGGTTGATGCCAACACGTGTATACTAAGCTAAAGAGTTTTTGCAGGGGTGGACAGGTGGACAAAGCGAAGTCGGCTAAGCCTAAAATTATCGCCGGTATCCCCGCTTTCAATGAGGAGACTTACATCGGCACGGTGGTGCTGAAGACCAAGCAGTATGTGGACGAGGTCATCGTGGTGGACGACGGCAGCAGCGACCAGACGGCCACGGTGGCCTGGCTGGCTGGGGCAACAGTTGTACAGCACCCGCAAAACGCTGGCTACGGCGCCAGCATCAAGACGCTGCTGGCTGAGGCTAAGAAAAGAGCGCCTGACATCTTCGTCCTGCTCGATGGCGACTCCCAGCACAATCCGGACGATATTCCCCACCTTATCGAGCCTATCGCCGAGGGCTACGACCTGGTCATCGGTTCAAGGCAGGCACAAAAAGCCAATATCCCCCGCTACCGGCGTCTCGGGCAGGGGGTAATTTCACAGTTCTCCCACGTCCTCTCCGGGAAAAAGCTCGCTGACTCCGAGTCGGGGTTCAGGGTCTTCTCCGGGAAAGCCGTGTCCGTGCTAGAGTTAAGAGAGGACGGCATGGCGATATCGGCGGAGACCATTGCTCGCGCCGCGGAGAAAGGCCTCAAGATAACCGAGAGGCCAATTTCCATTAGATATACCGCCGATGGCTCCACCCTTAACCCGGTGGTGCATGGCTTCGGGGTGCTGGGACGCATCATTGCCATGATTTCGGAGAGAAAGCCGCTATTTTTCTTCGGGGTGAGCGGCGCTTTTCTCATCGCGTTTGGTTTCTATGCCGGTGTCCAGGTGCTCCAGATAGCCTTCGGGGGTAGGGGCGTAGCTATCGGCACCGCGCTGGTATCCACCCTGTTCCTTATCATCGGCGTATTCAGCGTCTTCACCGGCATCATACTGAACGTACTCACCCGACGGAAAAGTTAGATGAAGATTGCCGTAATCCTGGGGACCCGGCCGGAGATAATCAAGATGGCGCCGGTCATCCGTGAGCTAGAGCAGCGCCACGCCGACTACTTTATCCTGCACACCGGCCAGCACTACTCGTATAACCTCGACGGGGTCTTCTTCGAGCAACTCAAGCTGCCCCGGGCCCGGTATAACCTCGAGGTGGGCTCTGGCTCTCATGGCGAGGAGACGGGCAAGATGCTCATCGGCATCGAGAAGGTCTTGCTCGAAGAGAGGCCCAGCATCGTGCTGGTCGAAGGCGATACCAACAGCGTTCTTGCCGGCGCGCTGGCGGCCAGCAAGCTCCATATTGGGGTGGGGCACGTAGAGGCCGGGCTGAGAAGCTACGACCGTACCATGCCCGA
>JAUYDJ010000210.1 GCA_030690025.1 Chloroflexota bacterium
CATAAATTACCCGGGCCAGAGGTCGCTCTTTGCTGCCGTTGATGGCTTTGATGATATTGCTGGCGCTCTTGGGCCCCATGCGCTCCAGTTGAGCCAGGTCTTCTTCCTTCAGACTGTAGATGTCGGCCACGTCTTTGACCAGCCCTTCTCTCAGCAGCGTGGCGGCCATGGACTCACCAATGCCTTCGATATCCATAGCGCCTTTGGAGACGAAATGCTCAAGCCGCTCCTGGGCCTGGGCGGGACAGGCGGCGTTGGCGCAGTAATACATCACCTCACCTTCCGGCTTGATGACCTCGCCGCCGCAGACCGGGCAGGCCGGGCGGCCCTTCTCTTTATCGTAGATTTTCTCCAGGAGGGAAAATTCCTTTTCGTGCTCGGAGTGCTTGCTCGGGCCGACGACCTCCGGTATTACCTCGCCGGCGCGCTGCACAACCACGATATCGCCGATGTGAATACTTTTGCGCCGGATATCGTCTTCATTATGCAGGGCGGCCTGCCGGATAGTCACGCCGCCCACCGCCACCGGCTCCAGGATGGCATAAGGGTTCAGGGTGCCGGTGCGTCCCACGCTGACGCCGATATCGAGCAGCCGGGTGGTGCCCTGGACAGCGGGGAACTTGTAGGCGATGGCCCAGCGGGGCTCATGGGCCATTTCGCCCAGCTGGCGCTGCAGCTCAAACGAATTGACTTTGATGACGATGCCGTCGGCTTCGTAGCGCAGGCTGTCGCGTTTCTCCACCCAGGTGCGGTAGTACTCTTCCACCTCGTCCATGCTGTTGACCAGGCGGTTATTCGGGTTCACCTTGAAGCCGAGGGACTTGAGATATTCCATGGTCTCCCAGTGGGTGGATGGCATTTCTTTACCTTCTGCCCAACCCAGGCCGTAAATGTAGATATCCAGCGGGCGTTTGGCGGTAATACGCGGGTCGAGTTGGCGCACCGAGCCGGCGGCGGCATTCCTCGGGTTAGCGAAGAGCGGCAGCCCTTCCTTGGCCCGCTCTTGGTTCAACCTGTGAAAACCGTCTTTGGGCAGGAAGACCTCGCCGCGGGCTTCAAATTGAGGCGGGGCGTCTTTGGGCACGGATAGGGGGATACTGCGGACGGTCTTGAGGTTCTGGGTGACATTTTCACCGCGGAAACCATCGCCGCGGGTAGCGCCGGTGGTCAGTTGGCCGTCAATATAGGTTAAGGCTACGGCCAGCCCGTCCATCTTGTGCTCGCAGGTAAAGCTGGTTATGGGCTGGCTCACCATCCGGGAAATCTGTTTATACCAGGCGAGCAGTTCCTCCCGCTCAAAGGCTTTGGCTAAGGATAACAGGGGGATGCGGTGCTCGACGATGCCAAAAGCAGCTACCGGGGCCTCACCCACACGCTGGGTGGGCGAGTCCGGGGTAATTAACTGGGGATATTGCTGCTCCAGCTGCTGCAACTCTCTAAGCAGCTCATCGTACGCGGCGTCGCTGATTTCAGGGCTGTCCAGCACGTAGTAGAGATAGTTGTGGCGGTTGATTTCCGCTCTTAGCTGGTCTATCCGCTTCTTTACGGCGGCCAAATCTGCCATGCGCCACCTCATCAAGTTAAGAGTATAGCACAGCCTGTAGCCACGCAAAAGATAAAACGATATAATATACAGGTTGAGTGATTGTCAATTAACCTATCCCCCTGCCCCCTTCCCTTATCAAGGGAAGGGGGAAAGTAAGAAAGAGAGGGGGCTTCAGCCCCCTCTCTAATCACTTCCCGATGCTATCGGGACGGGGTGAGGTTGAATGGCAATATTATGATTGCCGCAGGTTAAGGAGAAGAATCATGGCTGAAGTCCGTCCCTTCCGGGGCGTCAGGTATAACCCAAATCTGGTAAAGGATGTTGCCGCGGTCATATGCCCGCCCTATGATATTATCTCTCCCCAGATGGCGCAAGAGCTTTATCAAAAAAGCGAGTACAATTTTGTGCGTATTGAAGACGGGCGGAAACTGCCGCAGGACACCGAGCGAGACAACCGGTACACGCGCTCGGCGGCCAGCCTGGAGCACTGGCTGGCGCAAGGCGTCCTGCTGGTAGACGAAAGTCCGGCCATCTATCTGCACGACCACCATTTTACCTACCAGGGTAAAGAGCATAGGCGGCGCGGGATGCTGCTGCGGGTCAGGCTGGAGGAGTGGGACAAAAAGGTGGTCCGCCCTCATGAGGGCACGCTATCTGAACCTAAGAGCGACCGGCTGAGCCTGCTCTGGGCGCTCCAGGCCAATACCAGCCCGATTCTGGCACTGTATGAAGACCAGGAACGCCAGGTGGTTTCGGTTTTGGCTGCTGAAGAGCGCAAACCGCCGCTTATGCGGACTAAGAGTATTGACGGTGAGCGGCACAATGTTTGGGCTATCACCGAAGACGGGTCAATTGACCGGATACGGCAGGTCCTGGCCCACCTGCCGCTCTACATCGCCGACGGGCATCACCGCTATGAGAGTGCGTTGACCTACCGACGCGAGCGGCTGAGCTGTTCCCCGTCAGCTACTGGCGAAGAGCCGTTCAACTTCGTCATGATGTCGCTGGTCGACCTAGCTGACCCCGGCCTGGTCATCCTGCCACCGCACCGCCTCATCCGCGGGGTGGCAAAAGAAACCCTGGATGGGATGTTAGGCCGGTTAAAGACTTTCTTTGACATCGAGGAGCTGCCGCTGGGTCAGCCGGATGTCTGGTCAAAGGTGGACGGCCTGTTGAACGGCCAGACCGACCAGGTAACCCTGGCGTTGTTCGGGCTGGCACCGGACCGCGTTTTAGTGTTGAGGTTGCGCGACTTTACCGCCGCCAGCCAAATGATGCCCTACTTCCATTC
>JAUYDJ010000073.1 GCA_030690025.1 Chloroflexota bacterium
TGTCGAGCTGCGCCAAACCAGCACCGGCCAAGACTATTGAACTGAGATATGCCACTGAAGAGGTGCAGACACATGACCGCATGGTCAATATTGTGCTGCCACTACACAGAGCAATCGAAACGGCAACCAATGGCCGGCTAAAAATAACCGAGTACTTTAGTGAAAGCCTGATTGCCGCCCCGGATACCTATGACGGTATCATCCGCGGCGTGGTTGACTGGGGCGAGGCGGACACCCAGTATAATCCGGGCCGTTTTGACCTGACTGATGCCGCCGGCCTGCCCGGCTTCGGCCGTATTGACAACGGTGTCATCACCAATACCCTGTGGGACCTGTACAAGAAGTTCCCCGAGCTCCAGAAGCAATTCTCCGAAACCCACCTGCTCTACCTGTGGGCCATGAACAACGACTATATCTGGACTCAGAAACCCATCAAGACCATGGAGGACCTCAAGGGCATGAAAATCAGGGCCAATCCCGGCCCCGCTTTTGATGCCGTGAAACTACTCGGCGCCGTGCCAGTAGAGGTCGGATTCAATGACATCTACCAGTCCATGGAGAAAAAGACCATAGACGGCTTTATCGTGGCTATTTCCGGCTCTATGGCCGGCAAACTTTATGAAGTAGCTAAGAATGCTACCAACATCGCTACCGGCGCCTCCATTCAGGACTACGCAGCCATAAATATTGCCAAGTGGAATAGCCTGCCCGCGGACATCCAGAAAATAATCACCGACATGACCGGTGATGTTGCCGTGAAACAGTTTGCCACTCAGTTGGTAAGCATTAACGACAACTATCGCCAGAAGGCAGTAACATCCGGTGTCAACTTCATCACCCTCGACCCAACCGAGCTGGCCAGGTGGAACAAGGCCATGGCTCCAGTAGTGGGCAACTACGTCGCTAAGATGAATGCCAAGGGTCTGCCGGGACAGGCGGTCGCCGACTACGCCGGGCAGCGCATCGCTTTCTGGGGGTCACAGAAGTAAAGACTTAGACTGACGAGGGGGAAAAAGACTGCATGGTTCAAAAGTTTCTCACGCGTATAGCCTCCAGTGCAGCCGAAGGTCTTAGTGTAGCAAGCGGGGTGGCGCTCATCGTCTTGATGCTTATCCTGACGGCGGACGCCACCCTCCGCTATCTCTTCAACGCGCCGGTTTACGGAGCGAGTGACATTGTTCGGTTTGCCTTTGTGGTGGTTGTCTTCGGCGGCATTGGCTATTGCGCCTTTAAGAAGGGACACGTTAGCATTGACGTGCTTTTCACCAGACTCAAGCCAACCGGGCAGGCAGTACTGACCTCTATCATCAGCGTAATCGTATTGATTCTGCTGGCACTCATAACCTGGCAGACCACGCTGCGGGCGGGCCGTTCACTGGCCGCCCAGGAAGTGACTGCCGCGCTACAGGTACCCTTTGCCCCCTTTATGTATGTCGTGGCTTTAGGCTGCGCTGTCTGGTGGTTGGTGGTCCTGGTCCAGTTGATAGCCTCGGTAAACCAGGTAAGGGAGTCCAAGAGCACTAAAGCCATGCTGACCGCGGTTCTGGGTAGCGTGGCGTCTGTACTGCTATGCGCCGTCCTTATCTTCCACTGGCTCCCGGTGCGGGCAAGCCCGATAGTCACTGGCATAGCTGGCTTTGCTCTGCTCATTGGGATATTCCTCACCAACATGAATGTTGGCTTTGCCATGATGCTGACTGGCTTCATGGGGCTGAGCTTTCTCACCAGTTTTGACATCGGGATTACGCCGCTGGGACAGGTGCCATTCACAGAAGGAAGCAGCTATGGATTCGCGGTAGTCCCCCTCTTCGTGCTTATGGGTGAGCTCATTTTCTATTCCAACATCGGGCAGGAGCTTTTCCACGCCGCTTACGCCTGGATAGGCCGGCTACGCGGTGGTCTAGCTTCAGCCACCGTGCTGGCCTGTACGGCCTTCGCCGCGGTGTCCGGTTCCACGGTAGCTACCGCCGTTACTATCGGTACGGTGGCCCTGCCCGAGATGAAACGGTACAAGTACAACCCTGCCTTTGCCGCCGCGGTTACCGCAACCGGCGGCATTATCGGTACCATGATTCCACCCAGTCTGGCCTTCATGATTTACGGCCTCATCGCCGAGGAGTCAATCGGCCGCCTTTTCATCGCCGGCATTATTCCTGGTTTGCTCATAGCCGTAGTGCTTATATCGACTATCACCATTATGTGCTACATCAATCCCAAACTGGGACCGGCCGCGCCGCCGGTAGCTATGCGGGAGAGACTCCTCTCGCTAAAGTCAATCTGGCCGATTCTCGTCCTCTTTACACTGGTGATTGGCGGCCTTTACATGGGCATCTTTACCGCCACTGAAGCTGGCGGCATCGGTGCCTTTGGTGCGCTCATTGTGGGCCTGGCTATGAGACGCTTCAACTGGAAGAGCTTCAACGGTTCGCTCCGGGCGACTATAATAACGACCGGCATGGTCCTCCTATTATTGATTGGCGCCGCCATCTTCAGCCAGTTTGTCGCCATAAGCCGCTTGCCGACCGCTATGGCCGACTTCATTTCCGCGTCTACCTTACCGCCATTCATGATTATCATAGCCATCCTGGCAGTGTGGTTTGCCCTGAGCATAGTCATGACTGACTATGCCATCATGATTCTTATCACCCCTATTGTCTTGCCCACGGTGCTCGGTTTGGGCTACGACCCTATATGGTTCGGTGTTATACTGGTACTCCAGACTGAAATCGGCGCCATTTCACCCCCGGTAGCCATAAACATTTTCGCCATCGCGGGACTTGATAAAGAAATTCCAATGACCAGCATATACAAGGCTGTCTGGCCCTTTATCTATGCCTTGCTGGTTCTGACCGCTATACTCATTGCTTTCCCCCAGATTTCTTTATGGTTGCCTAACTTGATGAAAGGGGCATAAACAACTTAAACTAGATAGATATAAGACGAGTTAGCTATAACTGGTCGGGTGTTGTGGTGTGCAAAAAGGAGGTCTTTAATGCCATACACACAAATTGGCAAGAGTGTCCCCAGGATAGAGTCGCGCGAAAAAGTTACTGGTGAAGCGGCCTACTCCTGCGATGTCAGGCTTCCCGGAATGCTCTGGGGCAAGTGCAAGAGAAGTCCGTATCCCTTTGCCCGGATTCTATCAATCGATATTAGCAAAGCGCTGAAAGTGCCGGGAGTCAGGACAGTGCTGACCGCCCACAACTCCGGCCAGGGCCCCTTCGGGGAGTTTGTCACTGACCAGTACCCGTTTTGCGACCAGTACGCCTACTACGTGGGCGATGAGGTGGCCGCGGTGGCGGCGGTTGACGAAGACGCCGCCGAAGAAGCCGTTGACTTAATTGAAGTGGAATATGAGCAATTAACCCCCGTTTTTGACCCGGAAGAGGCGCTGAAACCGGGAGCGCCCGCCGTCCATCCCGAGCTTGAGTCCATCAAGCAGAACCTCATTCACCGCATTGATATTGAACGGGGCGAGGGCGAAGCTGCTTTCAAATATGCCGATGTCATACTCGATGAGCGGTTCACCACCCAACCCCAGCACCAGTGCTATATGCAGCCCCGCGACTGTGTCGCCGAATGGAGCGGAGACCGGCTTACCCTGCGGGCAGTTACGCAGTCGCCGTTCCGCATGCGCCCGGGTATCGCCCGGGCCTGTGGTATTCCTGAAGACCACGTCAGAATGATTCCCATGGTGGTTGGCGGCGGCTTTGGCAACAACGCCGCCCGCATCTGGCCCATCGCCGGCCTGCTGGCCAGAAAAGCCGGCAAGCCGGTCAGAATCAACCTGACCCGGGAAGAAGATTTTATATCCGGCCGCCCCTTTGTTCCGGCCGTCATCTATATGAAGATGGGCTTCAAGAATGATGGGACCATCGTTGCCAAAAAAATGGACCTGATTCTAAATGCTGGTGGCTATGTGGGCAGCTGCCTCGGCATCAGCACCGTAGCCTCGGGCCGCGCCGATAACATGTACCGCATGACCAACGTCAAGACCTCGAGCCGGCTGGTCTACACCAACAACGTGCCCTGCGGCGCTCTGCGCGGCTACGGCACCCAGCTGGCCACCTTCGGCATAGAGTCCATGATGGACATGGCCGCCGATAAGCTGGGCATGGACCCAACCGAGATTAGACTGAAGAACGCCAGCCAGAAGGGCGATACCACCGTCCACGGCTTTATCTTCAATAGCTGCGGGCTAAGCGATGCCATAAAGCGGGGGGCGAAAGAGTCAGGGTGGACGGAGAAGAGGAAACAAGGCGGCAAGTATCATGGTATTGGCATGGCCACCGGCATCCACGTCTCCGGGGCACGTGTCATTCTCCCGGTGTTCGAAGGGTCGTCAGCTATTTGCCATATTGACTACCTGGGTAAGGTACGCATCATCTCCGGTGAGACTGACATCGGGCAGGGGTCAAACACCATCTTTGCCCAGATAGCCGCCGAAGAACTGGGCGTAGACATTGACGACGTGAAGATTACTCCGGTGGACACCGATTTGTCCCCCTTTGCCAAGGGCTCTTTTGGCGACCGTGTCACCTCATACGGCGGCGCTGCCGTTAAGAAAGCCGCCGCCGCCGCCAAAGCGCAGCTGATTATCTACGCCGCCGAGGTCTTGAAGACCAGCCCCGATAAGCTGGAGCTGAGAGATAAGAAATTCTATGCCAAAGGTTCCACCGAAGCGCTGTCCTCACTCGAACAGGTAGCCCGGCAGGTGGTCCTCAAGAGAGCAGGTATGCCCGTGATAGGAATCGGCGACTACTGCGTCCCCGAATGGGTCGTTGAGTCCGACGTGAAAAGCAAGTATTACGGCAACTACTCCATCGCCTACACTTTCCTCAGCCAGATTGCCGAGGTCGTCATTGACCCCGAGACTGGCAAGGTAGATGTCAAGAACGTGTGGAGCGTCGTCGACCTGGGCAAAGCTATCAATCCCAAGTCGTGCGAGGGGCAGGTGGAGGGTGGGGTGATGATGGGCCTGGGCTATGCGCTGAGTGAGGACTATATCGTTAAAAACGGGACGCTGTTAAACTGCAACTTCACCGATTACAAGATTGCCACCACCGGCAACACCCCACCCATACACACCTATTTCCTGGAGACCATTGACCCGCATACGCCCTACGGGGCTAAGGCCGTTGGCGAAGCCATCGGTGACCCGACAGCTGCAGTAGTCGCTAACGCGGTGTTCCATGCCACCGGCGTACGCATCAAGGACCTGCCCATCACGCCGGAAAAGATACTTAAAGCTCTGAAAGAGAAAAAGGGATAAGGGGGACAAAATGCGATTTAACTACCTGGAACCAACCACCGTCAAAGAGGCCATCTCACTGCTGACCAAGTATGATGGCCGCGCCCGGATTATCGCCGGCGGCACCGATTTAATGGTGCAGATTAGAAACAAGGCCTGTAGCCCGGAATACGTGGTCGATATCACCTATATCCCCGGCTTTGACTACATCAAGTTCGATAAGAAGCAGGGGCTTAAAATCGGGGCGCTCACTCCGGTGAGGGCCATTGAGCACTCGGAGGAGCTCACCCACACCTATCCCGTCCTCTGCCTGGCCGCCGGACTACTGGGCTCGGTGGCTATACGCAACGTGGGCACCATCGGCGGCAACCTGTGCAATGCCGCGCCCTCCGCCGATAACGCCCCCTCCTTAATCGGGCTTTCGGCTAAGGCCAAAATCACCGGCCCCGATGGCGAGCGAGTCGTCCCCCTGGAGGAGTTCTTCACCGGCCCGGGCAGCACCGTGCTCAAGACCGGTGAGCTACTGGCCGAAATCCAGGTGCCCGTGCCTGCCACCGGCACTAAAGGCGTCTATCTCAAGCACGGTCGCTCCGCCATCGACCTGGCCATCGTCGGGGTAGGCGTGGTCATGATTATGTCGGATGGCACCTGCCAGGACGCCAGGATTGTGCTGGGGGCAGTGGCACCCACACCCATGAGAGCCAAGAAGGC
>JAUYDJ010000225.1 GCA_030690025.1 Chloroflexota bacterium
AGAATCCACCGACCCTGAAGGGCCGGTGGCCAAACACATCGAGAAGCGCGGCGAGGGGATGCATCACCTGGCGCTGGAAGTGGATGATATCGAGGCGGCCCTGGCTACGCTGGGGAAGAAGGGCGTGCCGCTCATCGATAAGACGCCCCGTAAAGGCGTGGAGGGCACCCGCATTGCTTTCCTGCACCCTAAAGACAGCAAGGTGCTGCTCGAGCTGGTGGAGACTAAGAAGTAAAAACTACTTCTTTCCGGCGGCCTTCAGCTTCTCCAGGCCGCACGCGTAACCGCGCTCAAAGGCTTTCATGTTCAGTTCCCCGGTCCCTTTGGGGACAGAATCAAGCACCGATTTCTTAATCGCCTCGGTGGACACGATTTTAGTGACTGCCGTTAGAAATCCCAGCATGACGATGTTGGCCACCGCCGCTCGGCCCAGTTCCTGGGCAATACGTGTGGCCGGGATAGCGAAAATCTCTCTAGCGGTCTTATCCGGCTTGACCAGCTCCTCATCGATGAGCAGGCAGCCATCCGGGCGCAGCGCCGGGGTGTACTTAGTGTAGGCTTCCTGCGACATCACCGCCAGCACCGAGGGCGTTTCCACGTAGGGATAGGAGACCTGGCTATCCGATATGACTACCTGGGCGCGGCAGGCACCGCCCCTGGCCTCCGGGCCGTAGTCCTGGGTGAAGGTCACGTTCTTCTTATCATAGATAGCGGCTGCCTTGCCGACGATGTAGCCGGCCAGGATAATACCCTGCCCGCCGAAACCGCCGATGACAATTTCTTCTCGACTCATCACTTGTCCTTATGCTGGCGCAGCGTTTCATTGCGCAGGTCGGTGAAGGTGGGACGCTCAATGTCCACGAACTTGCCGCAGACAATCTGGCCGTTGAGCTTGATGTCCACCTCCCGCGGGTCGGCGCCTTCCTTGATAAGGCTGTTATCTTTGTAGTATTTCATGTGCTCCAGCCCGGTGGGCATGCGGTTGAGACGGCCGTAAACCGTCGGGCACGGGCTGATGGCTTCCACCAGGCTGAACCCTTTCTTGAGCAGGGCTTCGGTGATGGCTTTCTGCAGTCGGGTGACGTGATATGCTGTCCAGCGGGCTACGTAGACGGCGCCGCTGGCGGCGGCCAGGTAGGGGATATTGAAGGGCTGCTCGTAGTTGCCGTAGGGAGAAGTGGTAGTGCGCGCGGTCAGGGGCGTAGTCGGGCCGAGCTGCCCGCCGGTCATACCGTAGTTGAAGTTATTGACGCAGAGCACTGTCAAATCGATATTGCGGCGCGCGGCGTGTATAAAGTGGTTCCCGCCGATGGACACGATGTCACCGTCGCCGCTGATGACGACCACCTTGAGGTCGGGGTTGGCCAGCTTCAGCCCGGTGGCGAAGGGTATGGCGCGACCGTGCGTGGTGTGAAACGAGTCGAGCTTGATATACCCGGCAGCCCGCCCGGTGCAGCCGATGCCGGAGACCACGGCGACCTTGTCCGGGTTGAGGCCCGATTTCAGCAGACCGATGAGGAAGCAGTGCACGATAGTGCCCAGCCCGCAGCCGGGACACCAGATATGGGGCAGGCGGTCTGTCCTTAAATAGGCGTCCATGGGGTGTCTTTCCATAGCCTGGATCATCTGGCCGCCTTTCTGATTGCTTCTACGATGGTCTCGGGACGGTGCACGCCGCCGCCCATGTGCGGCACGAGCACGGTAGCGGCGGCGCCGCCGGCGCACCGCTCTACCTCGAGGCTTATCTGTCCGCAGTTTATTTCGGGGACAACGAAGGCTTTAATCTTTTTGGCGAGCTGGCGGATGGTCTGTTCGGGGAAAGGCCAGACGGTAACCAGCTTCAGCATACCCGCTTTAATACCTTCCTCGCGGGCGCGCTCCACGGCGAATTTGGCGATTCTCGCCGAGATGCCGTAAGCGCAGACCACGACCTCGGCGTCATCCAGCCAGTCGGATTCAATCTCTATAATATCATCCTGGTTCTGCTCTATCTTGCCCACCAGGCGCCGTATCAGTTTGTCCTGTGCCTCGGCGGTCATCACCGGGTAGCCGCGCTCGTCATGAGTGAGGCCGGTGACATGGAAGCGGTAGCCCTCGCCGGCAATGGCCATCGGCGGCACCAAGTCGGCGCCGGGCTGATAGGGCAGGTACTTTTCAGGTGGCACGGTAGGCTTGCGTCGTGAAAACAGCTTGATATCGTCGGGCGGGGGTATGACCACCTTCTCGCTCATATGTCCCACTGCCGCATCGGCCATGAGCAGGACGGGCAGGCGGTATTTTTCGGAGAGGTTGAAGGCCTTGATGGTGTAATCGTACATCTCCTGCGGCGAGCCGGGCGATAGCGCGATGACGCTGTAGCAGCCGTGCGCGCCCCAGCGGGCCTGCATCATATCGCCCTGGGCTACCAGGGTGGGCAGGCCGGTGGACGGGCCGGCGCGCTGGACATTGGCCAGCACGCAGGGGGTCTCCAGCATGATGCCCAGGCCGAAGTTCTCCATCATCAGGCTGAAGCCCGGGCCGGAGGTAGCGGTCATCGACTTAACGCCGCCCCAGGAAGCCCCCAGGATGGCATTCATCGAGGCCAGCTCGTCCTCCATCTGGATGAAAAGGCCACCGACCTCCGGGAGGCGCTCGGCCATGCGTTCGGCAATCTCGGTGGCCGGGGTGATGGGATAGCCGGCGAAGAAGCGGCAGCCGGCGCTGATGGCGCCTTCGGCGCAGGCAATATCCCCGTTCATGAAGAACTCGCCGGCAAGCTGCCTCATCGGGTCGACTCCTCTTCGGGGACGACGGAGATGGCAAATTCGGGGCAGAGCATCTCGCACAGCTTACAGCCGGTGCAGGCATCCAGGTTGTCGGCGCAGACCAGGTGGTAGCCCTTGCGGTTGAACTCGGTGGACTCTTTCAGCGACTGCTTGGGGCAGAACTCAATGCAGAAAAGGCAGCCCTTGCACCTTTCCTTGAGCAGATGAATTTGATAGCGGCGGGGCTTTTTGACTGTCTTGGGGGTTTTCTCCACTACTTAATTCCGTATCTAGTCCGGCA
>JAUYDJ010000239.1 GCA_030690025.1 Chloroflexota bacterium
GCAGCGCCTGGTGGTCGAGGAAGCTGCCCGTGCCTGCGGCGCAGACGGTGTTCATGCCGAAATCTGTCACCACCCCGTCCCGGATGAGGATAATCTTGCTGTCCTGCCCCCCGATTTCGATAATGGTCTTCACCCCGGGGATATGCCGCAGCGTGGCCACGGCATGGCAGGTAATCTCATTCTTGACCAGGTCGGCGCCCACGATTACCCCGGCCAGGTGGCGGGCGCTGCCGGTGGTGGCCACGCCGTGGATTTCCACTTCCGGTGGCAGTCCCTCTTTAATCTGGCGCAGTCCCTCCTGCACCATCTCGATGGGCTTGCCCTGCGTGGGCAAATAGGCATGGCCGACCAGCTCGTCGCTGCTGTCCAGCACGGCGAACTTGGTGGTCACCGAACCAACGTCAATACCGAGATAGGCTTCCATATTCTTGTCAGGCGCTCACTTTGCCGGCGCGGCGGGACTGCCGCCGCCGTTCCAGCAGGTCGACAAAGGCTTCCAACCGGGTCAACATGCCCGGCTTGGCCATCTGCTCATCGCAGAGGATAGTCAGCACCGGTATATTCTCCTTAGTTGACGACATGATATTCTGCGCGATTATTTCCGGCATGCAGGTGAACGGGGCCAGGTGCACCAGGCCATCATAGTCCTTGGCGTGCAGCACCTTCTCTCCCACTGATTCCCAGCCCTAACCGCCAATATCCCGCTTGAGGTAGGTCATAGCCGCCTGGTGAATCCGGTCATTTTCATTCACGCCCAGCGGATTGAGGAACCAGCTGAATTTAGTCCATTTGGAGATAAACAGCGACCGCCTCACTTCCACGCCCAGTTTACCCAGCTCGCTCTCCACATCCAGGTTGGAGAAGGGCTCCAGCACCACGTAAAACTCCCCGGTAATGCCTACAATCAGCGGAGTCCGCTTGTCCTTTTCTACTTTATTAAGCTGCTCCAGGTAGTCCTTTCTTACCCGCTTCAGGCTGCTATGGTCGCTCGCCTTATCTATGGCGTCAATCGCCTTAGCATAAAGCCGGTTGGCGGTGCCCTTGGCAACCTCCACCGCCCTCACCTTCTGCACCAAGTGCTCTATCTCGTCCAGGGCGTACAGCTTGGCCAGGCCAAAGCGGAAGGCTGATATAATTCTAGTCCAGGGGGCGTTGTTTGACAAGCGTCTGACCATTTTCAGGAACCCCAGCAGCTTCTGCTGCGAGACGCCCAGCTGGACGATTTCAACATTGTAGCCGAGGTCGCGCAGAATCTGCTCCTGGCTTTTGGCATAGTAACCCAGGCGGCAGATGCCCGAGCCGCCGGCCATAAGGATGGTGTCCGCGCCCAGCTCGGCGGCTTCAACCATATTGCCCAGGGTGAGCTTGAAAGGAATGCACAGCCCTTCCGGGGAGTATTTGACGCCCAGGGACATGGTGCGCCGGCTGTTGGCGGGGGGTATGACGTGGTCAACGTCAAGCTCCTGCATCAGGGCCCTCATGGGCACATAGAGATTGCCGACGTGGGGCAGGCCTATGCGCATGTCTTTGCCCTCTTCTTGCGGTGTATCATATCGAGGAAAGCCTCCAGGCGGGTAACCAGGCCCGCCGAGGCGGTGTGCTCTTCCAGGGTGAGGCACATGAAGGGGGTGCCCAGTTGCGCGGCGCGGCGGCGTACCATATCCATCATTACCGAGTCCGGCCCGCAGCCGAAGGTCATGACGCCGATAACGCCGTCAGCGCCGTGTTCCAGGTAGTGCGCCCCGGCGCCAACGACCTCCCTTTCGTAAGTCCAGTAGGCCCCGCCCACCACGCTGATGGTGGCGGAATCAAGCTGGCCGGTGGTGAGCATCTCCGGCGTAAGAATATGGCTGCCTGCCTGCTGCAGCCGGTGCACCAGGCGGTGGTTTATATATTCATCATACAGCAGATAGGGATGACCGATAACGGCGATATTGGCCAGGACTGGCGCCGGGGGAGGGACTTTTAGCATCGGGCCGGAGGCGGGTATGCCGATTGCCTGCGGCGGCGTTAGTTTTTGCGTGGACATCAGTCTCAGGTAGCCAAGATGACTCTGCCAGGCGGCCAGGGCCGCCCGCCTGACCTTGAGCGGGCTCCAGGTAAAGCGCCGTCCCACCTGGTAGATTGACTGGTAGAGCTGGCGCTTGCCCCGGTTAATATCAATGTCCACCTCCAGGATGGGTGGGCATTCGGGGATAACGGCACGGGTCATATCCGGCAGGCCGAGGAACTTGGAGCAGTTGTAGACCTTTCTCTCCACGCTGCGCAGGGCCGGGATAAACACGTAATCGCATTTGTCCATCAGCGCAATGACGTGCCCCAGGAAAATCTTCACCGGCAGGCAGGTATCCGCCACTACCCGGGCCGAACCTTCGGCGAGCACGGTCTTGGTGGTCAGTGGTGACAGCACGACCTCAGCGCCCAGCTCTTCAAAGAAGGTCTGCCACGCCGGGTAGTACTGGTAGTAGAGTAGCGCCTGGGGAATGCCTATCTTAATCATTATCATTTGCTTTTACGGAACTCTTCTCTAATCTGGCCAACTATTTCAGGGTTGGCCGCCAGGTCAGCCACCGTCATGGCCAGCGCCTTGGCCGCGTCCATCAGTCCGCGGATACCGGCCTCGGAGGCGGCTGCGGCGGCAAACGCTACGGAGTGCAGCGGTACATCGGCGGGGGCGATGGCTACGGTGGGGTGGATAGCGGGAACAACCTGGCTGACATTGCCCATATCCGAGCTGCCAAAAGCCTGGACCGGTTCGGATAGGTGGACCCGGCGTCCCAGCGATTGCATATTCTGGCGGAAAAGCTGTGCCAGAGTGGGGTTATTGAGCAGGAGCGCGTAGGCGTTATCTCCCCAGCGGTGTACAAGGCGAGCGCCGGTAGCCGTGGCCGCGCCGGTAAAGCAGTTTAGCACCCGCTGTTTTAGCTCTTCAAGGTAGGCCTCATCTCCGGCGCGCACCAGGAAACTGGCGGCGGTATGCGCCGGGACAATATTGGCCGCTTCACCGCCATCGGTAATGATACCGTGAATGCGGGCGGTAGTCCTGATGTGCTGGCGGAGCGAGTTGATGGCGGCGAAGGACAGCAGCATGGCGTCGAGGGCGTTGATACCGGCTTCGGGGTGGGCGGCGGCATGGGCGGCCTTGCCGAAGAACTCAACCTCCAGGGGCTGGCAGGCCAGGGTACGGGTAGCGGCGGTATCATAGATATCGGGATGAACCAGCATGGCTGCATCCAGGTTGTCGAAGGCCCCCCTCTTTGCCATGATGGCCTTGCCTCCGCCCGATTCTTCACCCGGCGTGCCGATGACGAGTACGGTGCCGCCAAGCTGGTCAACGGCCTGTCTCGCCGCTACCGCTGCGCCCGCGCTAGCGGTGCCGATGATGTTGTGGCCGCAGGCGTGGCCAATCTTGGGCAGGGCGTCATATTCAGCCAGGAGGGCGATAGCCGGGCTTCCATTCCCGTAGCTCGCCCGGAAGGCAGTGGGCAGCTCGCAGATGCCGCTCTCCACCGTGAAGTCATTTTTTCTCAAGTAATCGGTCAGCCAGCCGGATGCTTTGACCTCGCGCAGGCCAAGCTCCGGGTTAGCGTGAATTTTCAGGCTCAGCTTGCTGAGCTCGCTGCGGCGGGCATCCACGGCGCTTACGATTTCCCTTTTCAGTGCTTCCAGATTCTTCATAAGACTATCTCTAATTATATCATTTAATCTCTGGTGCTGAATTAGCGTCTGACTATGTGAGACAATATACCAGATGGTCACCCGGTTGTCGATTGGTCAACAGAGCTGTTCTTTTTGTATTTGGTTTTTAGCTGTACACGTTAAAATCTTGATACACATGACTCCACCCCTTCATGCGATGGCATCGGGAAAGAGTCTTAAAGAGAGGGGGCAAAGCCCCCTCTCTTATTTTCATCCCCTTCCCTGATTAGGGAAGGGGCAGGGGATAGGTCAAACTCATGTAAGAATGCAACCAAATGCAAATGATGCCAACCGGCCCGGTTAAAAGCCGGGAGAGAAAGCGGAATGATTGCTGACAACTTGGCAAAAGCCATTTCGATAGGTTAGTATAGTCTCATCACGGTTTGTTAGAGGTAAGAAGCGACTTGAAGGAACCGGTAGAGAAAATCATCCCGACCACCTGCGCCATGCACTGCGGCGGGACGTGTGTCCTTAGAGTCCACGTGAAGGATGGCGTGATAACGCGTGTTGAGTCGGACGATGGCCCGGAGCCGCAGCTGCGGGCCTGCTTGAGGGGACGCGCCTACCGCCAGCGGGTGTATGCCCCTGACCGGCTGAAGTTCCCCATGAAGCGGGTAGGGAAGCGCGGGGAGGACAAGTTCGAGCGAATCACCTGGGACGAGGCCCTGGATACGGTGGCCCGGCAGCTGGTGCGGGTGAGAGACACCTACGGCCCGGCCAGCATCCTCTACCTGTGGGGGCTGGGGGATGTCTGCCAGATACATAATACCCGTCAGTTACACAAGCTGCTCTGTCACTTTGGCGGCTACACCAAGCACTGGGGGGTGGCCTCTTTCCAGGGTGGTATTTTTGCGTCTAACATCACTTACGGCACCTGGCGCACGCTTCATTCCCGGGATGACCTGCTGAACTCCCGCCTCATTATCCTGTGGGCCTGGAATCCGTCCAGCACGATAACCGGCACCAATACCAGCTGGTACCTGGCTCAGGCCCGTGAACACGGGGCCAAAGTAATTGCCATCGACCCGCGCTACACGGATTCTGCCGCCATCTTCGCCGACCGTTGGATTCCCATCATACCGGGCACCGATGGCGCAATGCTCATCGCCATGGCCTATACCATTATTAAGGAGAACCTCCACGACCAGTCGTTCCTGGACAAATATACCGTCGGCTTTGAGCGTTTTAAGGACTATGTGCTGGGCATAGAGGACGGCGTAGCCAAAACACCAGCCTGGGCGCAGAAGATTACCGGCGTGCCCGCGGCTGCCATTGCGGACCTGGCGCGGGAGTATGCGACGACGAAGCCAGCGGCACTGATGGCCGGTATTGCCCCCGGGCGCACCGCATACGGCGAGCAATATCACCGCGCCGCCATCACCCTGGCCGCCATGACTGGTAATGTTGGCGTGCACGGCGGTAGCGCCGCGGGCAGGTGCTGGGAAGGCGGCGGGTGGTACCCCTACAAGATGCGGTATGGCGTGGCCTTCCGACCGGAAGAGGGCGAGAACCCGGTGGCGGGGATAAACGAACGGGCCAAAGCCGATGTCTCCACCTCTTACGTGCCCTGGGGCGTCCATTACCTGCACGTGCCTGACTTGCTGCTTACCGGCAAAGCGCCCGGCTGCGAGACCGATATTAGGCTCCTGTTCATATTGAACACCAACTACCTTAACCAATACCCGAACATCAATAAGATAAAGCAGGCCCTGGAGCGACCGGAGTTCATCGTGGTGGTGGAGCAGGCCATGACGCCCACCGCCAGGTTTGCCGATATCGTGCTGCCGACCACCACCTTCATGGAGCGAAACGACATCGACTTTGGCGTGGGGGCACCGTTCTATGGCGCGGTGAATAAGGCTATTGAACCGGTGGGCGAGTGTAAATCGCATCTTGAAATAGCCCGCGAGCTGGCAACTCGACTGGGCATCGGTGGTTTTGAGGAAACGGAAGAAGAGCTATTAAGGAAAGAGGTCGCCGAGTCGGAAATCCCCGACTACGCAGCGTTCCGGGAAAAGGGCGTCTACCGCATTGAGCTTGCCGAACCATATGTCGCCTTCAAAAAGCAGATTGAAGACCCGGCCCACCACCCATTCCCCACCCCCTCCGGGAAGATTGAGCTTTACTCCCAGGAGTTGGCTAATCTGAATGACCCGCTATGCCCGCCGGTGGCGAAGTATATCGAGACCTGGGAAAGCCGGAACGACCCCCTGGCTAAGAAATACCCGTTGCAGCTTATCACCAGCCATCACAAGCGGCGCACTCATACGCAGTCGGAGAACCTGCCCTGGCTGGCGGAGCTGGAGGCCCAGGCGCTGCTCATTAATCGCGCGGATGCCGCCGCCAGAGGAATTGGCGATGGCGACATGGTCAGGGTATTCAATGATAGGGGTGAGGTCATCATGCCGGCCCGGGTGACGGAGAGAATCATGCCCGGCGTGGTGGACATGCCGCAGGGGGCCTGGTACCAGCCGGATAAGCGGGGTGTGGACCGGGGTGGCAACCCCAATGTGGTCAGCCGCGACCAGTCTTCACCGGGTGGGGCTTTCCCCTATAACACCGGGCTGGTTGAGGTGGGAAAAAGCTTCGGTATAGCTATTGACAAGGTATTTTGACTGTGATATAGTAAATAATGTCTTCGGTGACATTCCCCTCGTACCTTAACAACTGGATAGCGGATGGAAGGTTCACGCGCAATTGTTTGGAGAGTTTGATCCTGGCTCAGGATGAACGCTGGCGGCGCGCTTTATGCATGCAAGTCGAACGGTCTTTTTCGCAAGGGAAAGACAGTGGCGAACGGGTGAGTAACGCGTAAGTAACCTGTCCTTAAGTGGGGGATAGCCCCGGGAAACTGGGGTTAATACCGCATGTAGTCCTTCACCGCAGGGTGAAGGACTAAAGCCGTAAGGCGCTTGAGGAGGGGCTTGCGTCCGATTAGCTAGTTGGTAGGGTAACGGCCTACCAAGGCAGTGATCGGTAGCTGGTCTGAGAGGATGGTCAGCCACACTGGGACTGAGACACGGCCCAGACTCCTACGGGAGGCAGCAGCAAGGAATTTTGTGCAATGGGCGAAAGCCTGACACAGCGACGCCGCGTGAGGGATGAAGGCCTTCGGGTTGTAAACCTCTTTTCTCAGGGACGAATAATGACGGTACCTGAGGAATAAGTCTCGGCTAACTACGTGCCAGCAGCCGCGGTAATACGTAGGAGGCTAGCGTTATCCGGATTTATTGGGCGTAAGGAGCGCGTAGGCGGCTTTTCAAGTCGGATGTAAAATCTCCCGGCTTAACTGGGAGGGATCGTCCGATACTGTTGGGCTTGAGTGCAGCAGAGGGAAGCGGAATTCCCGGTGTAGTGGTGAAATACGTAGATATCGGGAGGAACACCAGTGGCGAAGGCGGCTTTCTA
>JAUYDJ010000244.1 GCA_030690025.1 Chloroflexota bacterium
TGTCTGCCTCACCTCAGGAGCTACAGGAGGCCGGTATCACCCCCCATGCCATGCTGTCTATCAAGCTGCTGCATGAGTTGCCTGCCGAGATTCTTAAACAAAAAATCCTGGAGCAGCCGGTTTACAAATCATCCCAGGCGATTTTTGACTATCTCAACTTCTCCATGCGCGACCTCAAAAAGGAGGTCTTTAAGGTCCTCTATCTGAACAGCCGGACCCAGATTATCGAAACCGAGGACCTCTTTGAGGGGACCTTAAACAGCATTCTCATCAACACCCGCCAGATTATCGAGAATGTTATTGCCCATCGCGCCGTTGCCCTGGTCTTTGTCCACAATCATCCCTCCGGTGACCCCACCCCCAGCCAAACTGATAAGAAGATTACCCGCGACCTGGTCTTTATCGGGAATGTTATTGAGATTAAGGTATTGGACCATATCATTATTGGTGATAACACCTACTTCAGCTTCGCTGATGCCGGGTTAATTCAGAAGTATCAGGATGATTTCCTGAACATGCGAATAAGAAGAGTTGATGATGCGCCGCTTTTCGTTAACGGCTTTGGTAAGCTTCTATCATTGGTTTTGATAAGTTTCTGCTATTGGCTTTGGGAAGTCTCTGCCATGCCTATATACTCAGTTGGCTAGCCCGATGATGCTCGCTGCGCCCGGTTTGAAAGCCTCCAGGGACAGCAGATAGCGTTTCATCTCCAGCCCGCCGCGGAAACCGCGCAGTTGGCCGTTAGCGGCCACCACCCGGTGGCAGGGGATAATGATGGGCAGCGGGTTTTTGCCCAGGGCCTGCCCTACCGCTCTTACCGCCCGCGGCTGGCCAATCTGCCCGGCCACCCAGCCGTAGCTCCGCGTCTCACCATAAGGAATTAGCCTGGCGGCTGTCCATACCTTGCGTTCGAAGGGGGTAGCCCGGGCAAGGTCCAGGTGGTCGGCGAAGTCCACCCTCCGGCCGCTGAAATACCGTCGCAACCGCTCCGTTAGGTCGGCGAAAGCGACCGTAGAGCAGGTTGCCCCGTTAACGCCGTCACCAAGCTCTTGCCGGGCGGCTTCGGGTGAGGTTTGGGGCAGGGTAACGGCGAGTAACCCTTTCGCCGAGCCGAGCAGTCCCACCCACCCGGCGGCGGTATTAACGATAGCGTAGCTCAGTCCTTCAGTCATCAGCGATAGTCCTATCAGCTACAGTTCCTTATTCGATTTCCGGTGTAATCAGACCGTAGTTGCCGTCCTTGCGGCGGTAGAGCAGGTTAAGCTCATCCGTAGCGTCATTAACAAACAGGAAGAAATCGTGGTGCAACAGCTCCATCTGGTCGACGGCTTCAGCTACGGACATTGGTGTGACCGCAAAGCGCTTGACCCTTTTCACTTTTCCCGCCGGGTTCTCAGTTGCGGCTTCCGGCGGGGCGGATTCGGTACGGACTGAGCCGCGGCCCTTGGCATAGAGTTTTCCCTTGTAGTGTTCGATTTGCCCGTCAATCACCGCCGTCACTTTATCGATGGCGGTGAGCAGGCTGTCGGCGCGCTCCTCACCGCGCAGCAGTATGCCGCCGACGCCGGTATCTATGGTGACCTGTGCCACCACCCGCTGGTCGGGCGACTTGGTCTGCTCTTCGGTAATTTCCACCTTAGCTTCCATAACATTGGGGAAATGCCGGCTAATCTTGCCCAGTTTGCGCTCGATGTATTGCTGGGTCTCCGGAGTCAGTTTGATGTTCTTACCGCTTATCTTTAGCTCCATTTTTTCACTCCTGTCTAAATTTCCTTGGCGAGGGTCAAGCCCCACACTGAGACGGCCCCGGACGCTTTAAGCACCGCCGCGCAGGCATCCAGGGTAGCGCCGGAAGTAGACACGTCATCAATGAGTAGCACCTGCCTGTCCCGCAGCGTGGCGTCAGGGCAGAGGAAAGCATCCCTGATATTGCGCTTTCTTTCTTCCAGTGTGGCCGTGCGGGCCTGCGGCAGGGTCTGACGGTGCCGGATAAGACCGCTTTCCACTACTGGAAAATTGGTGAGCCTGCCTAGTTCCCGGGCGAGCAGGCCGGACTGGTTGTAGCCCCGCTCCTTGAGTCGCCTGGGGTGCAGCGGCACCGGCACCAGCGCTTCAACCGGGAGCGGGTTAGCCGCCAGATAGTCCCGTAATAGTCCGGCCAGCGGCTGGGCCAGGGCGGTGAGGTTATGGTACTTCAGCTGGTGGACTGCCTGCCGTATGACCCCGTCAAACCGGAACGGGGCGCGGATGCCGTCTATGGCGGCCGTCGAACCGGCACAGCTGGCGCAGAGTACGCCGCTGGACTGGGGTTTGCCGCACCTGGGGCACACGCGGGGCATAATGCGGGGCAGCAACCGGCGGCAAGCCGGGCAAATTAGGTCGCCTTCCTTGCCGCAGCCGATACACCATCGTGGGAATAGAAAATCGAGTGCTATCCCCTTAAGCTGAACTAACCGAGGAAGCACAGTCGTCATCCCATTATAAAATTTCAGGCGAGTATACTAGCGCACGCGGGCACTATGGGTGGCCCCGTTCATGATGGGTTCGTTAATATAAATGTCACCATTCCTGATTTTAAGGTTGAAGCCGCAATTAGGATTGGTGCAGACCCAGGCTTTGAACTGAATAGCTGCCCCCTGGTTGCCGAAATCAGACAGCGGCACCAGGTCGCCGGCCTCACACTTCTGGCACTTGGGGAAATTAATTTGTTCCACGAAGTCCTCCTCCCAACCAAAAATTTCTGCTTCAGTATACACTACGGTTTCGGTCTTGACAAGGGCGGTGCGGCCCCCTCTTACCTGTTTTGTATTTTGAATTCAGATTAGTGAAAGAGGGTCTATTTCCGCTTCCGTTTTACGAACGCGAAGTGAATTCTTTTGCCGTTATGGTTCTTGTCCTTCTTGTTTATCTTTTCGATAAATGTCTTCAAGTCTTCCTGAGGTTTTTCAGCCATGGTGTTCATCTCCTTACTATCTTCTAATACTATATCACTTTAGCGGCACTGACGTAATCCGACTGTAGATAGCGCCGGCCCGGGTCAGCTCGCTCCTCATCAGGCTGATGGCTTCCACCTGGATGGCTGCGGCGGACTCAAATCCGGTGGCGGCAATAAGCTCGCCGAGCTTTTGCCGTTCGTCCGGCGATGCCTGCTCGCGGACGCGGGCCAGGGTCAGATGGGCCTTGAAGGGACGTCCTTCCGGGGCAAAGCCCAGGGGCGCCAGGCCCGACTCCAGGCGCTGCTGAAGCTGGCCGAGCTTGTCTAGCTCCCCGCTGACCCCCACCCAGATTACCTGCACCCGCCTCAAGTTGGGGAAAGCGCCCAGCTCTCTGACCTCGAGGTGAAAGGGAGAGATTCCCCGGACAGCCTCGCCCATTACCCGGCTCACGTCATTGAGCACATTTGCGGTAACACCCCCCAGGAACTTCAGCGTCAGGTGAATGCCGTTGGGGTCGACCCATTTTACCGGGGACTGCCCGCCGGCTTTCAACTGGGCCTCGAGCTGGGTAAGCTCGCGCTTTAACTCGTCGGGTAGCTCAATGGCAATAAAAGAGCGTACCTGTTCCGTGGTCATATGCCTAACAGTCTCCGGGCGTTACCGGCCAGAATCTGATTCTTTGCCTCTACGGGTAGATTTACCGAGTCGATGTCTTTCAGCAGCCGGGCCGGGGACAGCAGGGGATAGTCGCTGCCGAAGAGAACCTTATCCGCCCCGACAAGCTCGATAACCTGTCGGTATACCTGTGGACGGTAAAGGTACGGCGAAGCCGCCGTGTCAAAGAAGACATTGCCCATTGCTTTCTGCACTTCGGGCATGAGGGCGTAGAAGGGCAGGCCGCCGCCCCAGTGGGCGCAGACCAGGGTGACATCCGGGAAGCTGGTGATAAACGGGTAGAATACGTCTGGGGTAATAGCCCCCTTACCCGGGTAGCTGTGTCCAACGGGCTCCGAAGTATGGGTGAGCAGAATAAGGCGGTGCTTCTTCAGTACCTCGGCAATGGGCGCCATCGTCTCACTGTTACCGATATCGAGCCGCCTGATTTCCCCCAACCCTTTTAGCCCCCCCCTTGCGCAGCGTTCAATCTCGGCGATGGCTAACTCGCTCGACTCAGGCGGGATACTGCCGAAGCCGACCAGACGTTTGGGGTAGCGGGCCACCGACTCCATGATATAGTCGTTACTCTCCACGCAGAGCTCATGGGTGGTCCAGCTAATATTGAGAATAACAGAGACATCTACCCCCTCTTTGTCCATGCTGTCGATTAGCTCATCGGCCGTGGCCAGTTTAGCTTCCTTTTTGGCATAGAGCATGGCAAAACAGGGGTCGGCGGCAACGTACTTAGCGCGGTTTTGCTTAATCTGAGGCGGGAAAACATGGGTGTGAAAGTCGATAATCACCGTTACATTCTAGCAGAACGTTCCCGATGAGTTCAATTTGTGGAGATTACTGAGCAACCTGCGCCCCTATTGACTTATCTGCCGCAGGTGCTAGACTGATAATACTTCAAGACTGGATGGATTGGGTAGGGTACCGGCTATGTTGGGTTGCTCGGCGTCCTACAAGGTTAAGAAAAGGAGGTAGCGACATGGAACGTAGAGCCCTGGTTGATAAGCTGTTGGAACTGACTGAACTCCATGCCGGAGAAATCGCGGAGCGATGGTACAAATCCGTGAGTACAAACCCGAGGACACCTTCTTATCGCTCTCTGCCCAAAGAAAAGCCGGTTCTCAGAGCTACCTCGCTTTACAAAAATCTGAAACAGATGTATTTCTCCGACAACCCCTATCAAGAAGTACTGCAGTTTTTGGAAGGGAGGGGGTATGTGGAGAGTCTGCAGGCTGACGGTATCCCGCTCCACGAAGCCATTTATGCATTAGTCATGATGAGAAGGCATATCTGGCTCTATGCCGAGTTGCAGGCGCTATTCACCACGCCTATGGACATGTACCAGGCGACGGAGGGTATTAACCGGACGTTGCTCCTGTTTGATTACGCCGCCTACATTATTGCACAGAAATATCAGAAGCCGAACAGGAGCACCGTTTAAGCCGCTATCCTTTCAAAAATTCGGCAATGGTTTTGGCGGCTCGCCGCCCGGCGCCCATGGCGCTGATGACGGTAGCCGAGCCGGTGACAATATCACCGCCCGCCCAGACGCCCGGTTTCACCGTTTTACCGGTAGCTTCATCGGTGACCACGGTGCCGTGGCTGGTGGTCTCCAGTCCCTTAGTGGTGCTGGCAATCAGGGGATTGGGGGTAGTGCCCAGGGCCACCACGACCTCGTCCACATCCATGACGAACTCGCTGCCCGGCTTAACGACAGGGCGGCGGCGGCCGCTGGCGTCCGGCTCACCCAGAGTCATCTCAAAGCACTCCATGCCCGTTACCCAGTTCTGCTGGTTGCCCAGGAAGCGCTTGGGATTGGTGAGAAACTTGAACTGGATGCCCTCTTCTTTAGCGTTCTCCACCTCTTCACGGCGGGCGGGCATCTCCGCCTCGGAGCGGCGGTAAACAATGTTGACCACGTCGGCGCCGAGCCGCAGCGCGCAGCGGGCGGCATCCATAGCCACATTGCCGCCGCCGATGACGGCTACCTTCTTGCCTATCTTGACCGGTGTGTCGTATTCAGGGAAGCGGTAGGCCTTCATCAGGTTGACCCGGGTCAGGAACTCGTTGGCGGAATAGACGCCGTTGAGGTTCTCGCCGGGGATATTCAGGAACATGGGTAAGCCGGCGCCGGTGCCCAGGAAAACCGCCTGGTAGCTATCCTTGAGCAGCTCGTCTATGGTGGTTATCTTGCCTATGACTGAGTCCAGGGCCAGCTTAACGCCCAGCGAAGCCACGTACTGCACCTCGTTCTGGACGATGTCTTTGGGCAACCTGAACTCCGGGATGCCATACATGAGCACGCCGCCAGCCACGTGCAGCGCCTCGAAGATGGTCACGCTGTGTCCCATCTTGGCCAAATCTGCCGCGGCGGTCAGCCCGGCCGGGCCGGAGCCGATGATGGCCACCTTCTTGCCGGTTGGCGCTGGTTTGGTCACAGCGCCCACTGCCTTCAGGTTAGCCACCTCCCAGTCGGCGACAAATCTCTCCAGGCGGCCGATGGCAATGGGTGCGCCCTTCTTGTCCAGGACGCACTTTAATTCACATTGAGTCTCCTGGGGACAAACCCGCCCGCAAATGCCGGGCAGGGCATTCTTGTCTTTAAGCACCTTTACCGCCTCGGGCATATTGCCCTCGCGCAGCGCCTTGATAAAACCGGGGATATCCACCTCCACCGGGCAGCCTTCCGTGCAGGTGCGCTTGGGACACTGGATGCAGCGGGCGGCTTCGACCTGGGCCTGCTCCAGAGTATAGCCCAGGGCCACCTCGTTGAAGTTCTTGCTGCGTGCTAGAGGGTCCTGCCGGGGCATTGGTATTCTATTCAAGCTAACTTTAGCCATATTACTTCTGCACCTCCGTGCATGTCTGTCTGGCACACTGCCATTGTTGGAGAGAGCGTTTCTCTTCGTCAAGGTAGATACGCTGGCGGGCGAAGAGCAGGTCCCAGTCCACCTGGTGGCCGTCAAAATCCGGGCCGTCCACGCAGACAAACCGGGTGACGCCACCCACTGAAACGCGACAGGCGCCGCACATGCCGGTGCCGTCCACCATTATCGGGTTGAGGCTGACGATAGTCTTGACGCCGAAAGGCTCGGTGGTCTTGGCACAGAATTTCATCATGATGCTGGGACCGATGGCCACTACCAGGTCGGGCTTCTTAGTCCCCTGGAGCAGCTCTTTTAATGGCTCGGTGACCAGCGCCTTGCGGCCGTAGGTGCCGTCGTCGGTGGTGACGATAAGCTCGTCGCTGACGCGGCGCAGCTCATTTTCCCAGAACATCAGGTTCTTGCTGCGGGCACCCATAATCGAGATGACCTTGTTTCCCTTCTGTTTGAGACCGCGGGCAATAGGGGCTATGGGCGCTACGCCCAGTCCGCCACCCACGCAGACTACCGTGCCGAACTTCTCCATGTGGGTGGGCAGGCCCAGCGGGCCGATGAAGTTGGCAATAGAGTCGCCGCTCTTCAGTGCGCCCAGGCGATAGCTGGTGGTGCCTACCTCCATAAAGACGATAGTGACAGTCCCCTCTTTGCTATCCCAGTCAGCCAGGGTCAACGGGATACGCTCGCCTTTTTCGTCAATCCTGACGACCACGAACTGCCCGGCCTGTGCCCTGGCGGCTACTTCCGGCGCCGCCACCTTGAACAGGTGGATGTGGGGCACCAGCTCTTCCCTTACCAGAATCTTATACACCTATCTCTCACACTCCTGTATTTTTTAGATAACCAATGATAACGCCTTAGAGGCGCAGTTCGACCATATAATTCTTATCAGGCAGGGGCAAAAATTGGAATGGCCTTTTGCCCCCTTTAATTGCGCAAAAACAACCTGAATTTGCTATCCCAAATATTTAGTATAGTTTAATGCCTGGGTAGTTGTCTAATTTCAGGAAAGAGGTTACGTTCACTTGGAGGGTTCACAACTCTGAAGTAGCCATGCTCAAATTTTTCTTCAGAAACAGTTGCCTAATTGATAATAATGGTATAAGATAATAGGCATTAAAACATGAAAGGGGGACAATATGTAACGTAGGATATGATATGATAAGAAAGATTAAGATAAATCCCACAGTTAGACAACCTGCTGACTTAGCAGTCTTTCTAGTGTTCTCAATATAAATAGTAGGAAATATCTCTGAGGAGAAATAATGGTTGCAGAACTGGTTCACATCGGATTTGGAAACATACTGGCCATGAACAAAGTCATTGCCATTTCGTCACCGAACTCGGCACCTACCAAGCGTGTCGTTCAGGAGGGGCGAAGCCGGGGATTCCTGATTGATATGACCAACGGCCGGCGTACCAAAGCCGTTATCTACACCGATAGCGGTCATATTATTCTGGCGGCACTTGCTCCGGAAACCATCAGCAGCCGGTCTATGGTAACTCGAGGTAGCTCGTTGCTCAGACCGGAGCTAGGCGATGGGGACTGAAGCCGAGTCCTCATGGTGTCTGACGGCAAGGCCGCTGTTCTTTGTCCTTTCCGGCCCCTCGGGGGTAGGTAAGGATGCGGTCCTGGCCAGGCTCAAGCAGTCCGGCTATCCCCTGGAATACATTGTCACCGTGACCACGCGCCCGAAGCGGCCCCAGGAGAGAGACAACCTAGACTACCACTTCATTCCGGCTGACGAGTTCCAGGGAATGATTGAGCGCAAAGAGCTGCTGGAATGGGCCAAGGTCTACGGCAACTGGTACGGTGTGCCCCGGAAGCCGGTGGAACAGGCGCTGGCCGGGGGCCGGGACGCCATGGTAAAGGTGGATGTGCAGGGGGCAGCGTCTATCCGGAAGGCTATGCCTCAGGCGGTGCTGATTTTCCTGGTGCCTGAATCAATAGCCGAGCTTACCGAAAGGCTGCGGCAGCGGTGCACCGAGTCCCCCGCCGATTTAGCCCTGCGTAACCACGTTGCCACAGAGGAAATAAAGCAGCTATCCCTCTTTGACTACGTTGTCGTTAATAAGCGCGATGAAATTGACCGGGCGGTGTCAGATATTGAAGCCATAATCAAGGCAGAAAAGCGCCGGGTTAACCCCCGGGACTACCGCTAGAAGACCAGTCCCAGCAGTTTGGCAAAAAGGTAACCTAACGCGCCACAGGCGGGAAAGGTTACTATCCACGCTATGACAATGTTGCGTGCCATTCCCCAGCGTACTGCTGAAAATCGTCTGGTAGCTCCCACGCCAAGGATAGACATCGTTACAGTGTGTGTAGTGCTCAGGGGTATACCAAAATGGGAGGCCAGCAAGATAGCCACCCCACTGGATGTTTCGGCGGCAAAGCCGGTCACCGGCTCCAGCTTGGTCAGTTTGAAGCCCATGGTGCGGATGATGCGCCAGCCGCCAACTGCCGTACCGATTCCCATTACCGTGCCGCAGAGCAGTATTACCCACACCGGCACGGTAAACTCTAGCATCACGCCTCCCAGGACGAGCGCCAGGCTGAAGAGCCCCATGAACTTCTGTCCATCATTGCTGCCGTGGCTAAAGGCCATGAAGGCGGCGGAAAATATCTGAAGTTTACTGAAGGTATTTCGAATGGATACCAGGCTGACCCGCCGTAGTGACCAGTAGAGAACCGTCATCGTCAGCATACTTAGAGAGAAACCCAATATGGTGGAGAAGCCCAGACCGATGAGCACTTTCTGCCAGCCTCCCCAGAGCAACACGGAGGGCCCGGCTACGGCCAGGCCGGCGCCGGTAAGCCCGGCAACAAGCTCATGGCTTTCGCTGGTGGGTATCCCATAGTACCAGGCAACCGTGCTCCAGAGGATAATAGTGAGTGTAGCTGCCGCCACCACCGTAAGGTCGATAACCTCCGGTCTTACAATGCCTTTGCCCACCGTAAGAGCCACTGCGGTTCCGGTGGTCAGGGCACCCGCGATGTTGAGCACGGCGGCCATCGCCACGGCTGTGGATGGCGAAAGAGCACGTGTAGAAACTACCGTGGCGATGGCATTAGGGCTATCTGTCCAGCCGTTCACAAACTCGGCGGCCAGCACCAGTAGCAAAACCGGTATCAGAGGCAACCAGAGGGAGATATCAGGCATGTTTAAGAGCTACCCCTTCCAGAACATTGGCCACATCCTCGCACCGGTCTATGGCGCTCTCCATGTGCTCGTAAATCTCACGCCACTTAATGACATAAGCCAGGTCAAGGGAGTTATCAAATAGCTCCGCCATGGCCGAGCGGTAGACACTATCACCCATATTTTCCAGGCGGTTAATCTCCACGCACTGCACCAGCAGCTGCTTCAACTCTTTGCGCTGCTTCAGCCGGGATAGGGCTTTTTCCACCTCTATCGCCGCCAGCACAATGATATCCGCCAGCTCCTTTACCCTCTGACTGGGCTGCTTGATGTTGTATATCAGCATGGCATCTGCGGCGGCGTGAATGGAATCGGTAATATCGTCCAGGGAGTGGGCCAGCAGGGCGATGTCTTCGCGGTCGAACGGGGTGAGAAAGGTACGGTGCAGCTGGGCCAGAATCTGGTGGGTAACCGTGTCCCCCTTGTGCTCCAGCTCGGTTATTTCGTTGACGACCTGCTCAATATCTACCTCCGCCCAGTTGTCCACCAGCTTTTTCAGCTCCTGGGCGGTCCTGGCTACGTTCCGGGCACTGTCATCAAACAGGTCGAAGAACTTCTCTTCCCTGGGGAGTAAGGAAAACTTGAACATCGCCCTCTTGTCTGGGTCAGCAAGATTCTGCTTTTTGCTACCATCGTCAGTTTAGAGAGAATGTGGATTCTTGTCAAGAACTACTACCGCCCTGCAAAAATCCCTATAATCGTTTAATCGATGATTAAAATCCCTCTCAATCTCCTTCCGATTCGTTACACTCATACGGAATCCCGCATGAACAAAGTGAATCGGGACTTTAGCGAAGGGATTCATCCTGAAGGATTCATCCTGAAGGATTCTCCCTGAAGGGGATTAAGGGGGATTCGAACATTATTTGCCTTGATTCCACGGTAACTAAACATCTCAACTAATTGGCTTTCGTAATATTAGCTTTCTCTGAAAGCGAGTACTACACTCGTAATTACTAATTGACAGCCGCTGGCGGGCTCCGTGAAAGACTGACGCTAGGGATACCTTACCCGCAGGCAGGGGAACCTAGCTGCCCAGCAGGGCGGTGCGCAACTTTACTTCTGATTCCGGAACGGTAACGGCGATAATATGGTCGCCGGCGTGGATGACATTGCCGGAGTAGGGCACGTAAGGCTTGCCTTCCCGGGGAATAATCAGGACCAGCTTGCTTTCTTCAGGCAAGGAAAGCTCCTCCACTGACTTACCCACGGTGGCCGCTTGGGCCGGCATCTTCACTTCTACAATTTCCAGCCCCTTCTCCCTGAAGGAGAACAGGTGGGTCAATGGGTGGGTGGGCACTTCCTCCGCGATGTGTTCCATGATTATATTGGTAGTACTTACGGTAACATCTACCCCCAGCTTCTTGAAGAGGAACTCATTCTGCGGGTTTCTGATGCGGGCTATGGTGCGCGGCACCTTGAACTTATGCTTGGCTACCTGGCAGGCTACCAGGTTGTCTTCGTCATCTCCGGTCACCGCAATGAGCATATCCGCCCGTCCGGTGCCCACTTCAGCCAGGGTGGCGGCTTCGCAGCCATCCCCGTTGACGCAGATGCTGCCCATCTCATCATTAAGGGTATTGCAGAGGGCGGCGTTCTTTTCTATCACCAATATTTCATGACCCTCATCAAGCAACTCTCTGGTTAGATAGTAGCCTACCCGTCCCCCGCCGATAACAACGATATACATACTACTTTGGCTCCTCCCTTTCGAGCCTCTCCTTGAGCAACTGGGCGAACACGGTGGTTGGGCTAATGGCTTCTATGCCCAGGGTCTGGTAAATCTCCTGTCGCAGCGGGTCGTAGATGCGGCAGATTACCCGGGGCACGTTGAAGATATGCCGGGCAATCTGGGCGGCCATGACATTGCGGTTATCCCCCTGGGTTGCCGCCACAAAAGCATCAAGCTCTTCTATGCCGGCTTTTTTGAGCGTCCCCTGGTCGAGGCCGTTGCCTACCAGTGCGGTGCCTTTGAAATCGGACGGCAACCGGCGGAAACTGGTGGCATCAATATCCAGTACGGTAACCTGGTAGCCGTCAGCATCCAGCAGGCCAGCCAGCCAGGCCCCCACCCGACCGCAGCCCATGATTAATACCTTCTTCATCAGCTATTCCCTTGTTACTGCGTGGATTGGTGATACAGAATGACCGGACAGGGCGCATTTTTCAGGACGTAGGGTATGAGGTCGCCCAGGTTGAACTGCCCAAAGGTCTTCTTGTATTTCACCCCCATCAGGATAAGGTCAATGCCCCGCTCGGTGGCTTCATCGATAATCGCCGGGCCGGCCTCGCGGGCTTGCAGGACATCGGTCTCCACCTCGTAGTCTTCCTGCTTGGCGACCTGCTCGATGTGGTTGAGCATATCCTCGGCCCGACGGATTTCGGGCTCGATTTCCGCTTCCAGCGGCAGGGAACGTTTCACGGTAATAACGTAGACCGCCCAAATCTTGCCCTTGAATTTCTTGGCCAGCCAGCAGGCCAGCCTCATGGCATCTTCATCAATCTCGGTGCCGCCGATGGGCACGAGAATCTTGTGAAACTCCATTTTCCCCTTTGAAACTTCTATTGCAGTGCGTATTATAACCTGATTCGCAGAAATCTACAATACCCTCTGGGCAAAATATTTGTTGGATAGCTTAGCTGCCCGTGTCACGCTGGCCTATTTACCTCCCAGGACTTCCTTCAGCACCTCGTCCTTCATGTGGAAGGTATGCTCCGGGGTGGGGAAATCACCGTGCTCCACTTCCGCTTTGTACTGCTGTATGGCCTGCACTATGGTCTCGGACAGGCTGGCGTATTTCTTGACGAACTTGGGGGTGAACCGCTCAAAAAGGCCGAGCATATCGTAGAGGTTCAGGGACTGTCCATCGGTGTTCGGGCCGCAGCCGATGCCGGTGGCGGGTATGGTGAGCTCTTTGCAGATAAGCTCCGCCAGACGGTCGGGGACACACTCCAGACTGAGCATGAAAGCGCCCGCCGCTTCCAGGGCCCTGGCATCCTCCATCAGTTTGCTGGCGGTGCCGATATCGGTGCCCTGCACCTTGAACCCGCCCAGCTTGGCGATGGTCTGCGGCGTCAGCCCGATGTGGCCTACCACCGGGATGCCGGCATCCACGATTGCCTTGACCGTAGGGGCAAACTCCTGGCCGCCCTCCAGCTTGACGGCATCCACGCCGCCTTCCTTCATGAGCAGGCCGGCGTTATAGATGGCGTCCCGGATGCTGGTCTGGTAGGACAGGAATGGCAGGTCGCCAATCACCAGGGCGTATTTGACCGCCCGCATAACGGCGCGGCAGTGGATAATCATCTCCTCCATGGTGACCGGCATGGTGTTGCCCATGCCCAGGACGACCATGCCCAGCGAGTCGCCCACCAGGATATTATCAACTCCGGCGCGGTCGGCGAGCAGGGCCATGGGATAATCGTAGCAAATCACGCGCACAATCTTCTGGCCGAGCTGTTTCTTGGCCAGCATGTCCGGGATGGTCACCTTCTTGCGCGGTTCCATTGAGCGCCTCCTTAGAATTGCCCGCAATTGGAAGTGTTACCAGTATATCATAGAAGCGAGAGATTGTTTAGGCGTTCTAACCCTGTCACGCACCAGCCTTTCTTTCTATCTCTCCGTCTTCACCCACAACCTCTCCCCGTCGGTGGTGAATTCGATGGTGCCCTGCTGGTCGGTGCGGTAGACCCCTGACTGCTGCTCTAGCCTTTTGACAACTTCGGGGCTGGGGTGACCGAAACGGTTGCCCGTACCTGACGAAATAACGGCTGCCTGCGGGTCAGTCACGGCCAGGAATTCAGAGGAAGTGGAGGTATTGGAGCCGTGATGAGCGACTTTGAGGATGGTGCTGGCGCTAATGGCCCGCTGGCTGAGCAGTTCGCCCTCGGTGGCTTGTTCTATATCGGCGGTGAGCAGGACGCTGACCGTACCCGCAACCAGGCGCAGCACCACGCCATCGTTGTCGGTATCTGAGTTTCGGCTGCTGGCGGGGGCATTGAGCACCTCGATTAAAGCCCCGCCGCCGAGATTAATCTGCTGCCCGGCTTCGGCCAGGGTAGCGCCGATATTCTTCTCCCGGATAAGGCTGAGCCACTCCCGGTAGAGGGGAGAGTCGTAGTCCGCTTGCGGCAGCAGCACCTGCCTGACGCGATAGCGGCGCACGACCTCAAGCAGGCCGGTAAGGTGGTCGGCGTGAGGGTGGGTCAG
>JAUYDJ010000268.1 GCA_030690025.1 Chloroflexota bacterium
GAGTGCCAGCTATGAGCCAGACAACGACGAGATATAGGGCTGTCTTTCTGACTTTCGTGGTTGAGCTGAGATGTCGAAGCATGGTAAAGGTGGTGACGGGGGCTGCCAGCATAACGCTCATGGCTGTTCCCAGGCTGGCTCCTTTCACCAGCAAAGCCGAAGCCAGAACAACCTCAGCGCCGCCGACCAACTGGAATGGTGTGACCAGGAAAGCTGCCAGGTATGGCCCCGACCAGGCTCCCTCGCCCAGCCAGGGTTGAATGGTATAGGCAGGCACATAAATAGTCAACGCGGAAGCCAGACTAAAGCCAATGAGAAGAGGAATCACCGCCCTCTCTACCTGAACGGTAAAGCTTCTCCAGATGACTTGAATTATGGTAGCCCGTCGCTCCCCAGGTGCTGGCTCAGCAGTTGCCAGGACCGTGGTAAGAGAGGCCGGCCCGGTTTTTGGCAGTTGCCTTTCAGGGTTCCCCTTCCTGCGTAAGACTATTGAGACAAAAATTCGGTTTAAGGCCGGGGAAAAAATGGCCGCCAAGACCAGTCGCAGCCACACAGCCTGCGAACCGATGAGGGATGTTGCCACCAGGCCTGCAACAGAGGCAGCAAGGCTGAAAAGGAGAGCTGCGTTGAAGGCCCGCTGTGCTGGCATCTGTCCACCAGGGCGCCATAACATAAGGAAGATGAACTGCCATATCCAGTGCCAGAACTTGCCCCGGCGAAGAGAGTTGGCCGATGCTTGAACCTTCGTCTGCCTTGCGAGTACAAGTGTTAGTAGCCCGGTGCTTAATGCCAGCCCGGCCCAAGCGGCAAGGAGGAACGGACCAAATTCAAATATGAACTGTCGAAATCGGACCAGGGCGGCGAATATATCTACCATATTGCCAAAAGAGGGCGAGCAAGCCTCCTACAACCAACGGTACCCCGGGCTATCCTTTTCCTCATTGTATATTGTTTTGGTTGGGCTTAGACTACTTCTTACCAAAGGCGAGGGCAGCCTGTCGACCAATCTAGATTGATACCACTTTGTCTGCGGCCACTATCCTCTCGGCAGTTTCCTTGGGATTAGTGAACTTGGCATTTTTGCCTTGGAGGTCGGCTTCAGTCACCCCACGGGCGACAGAGCAACCGCCTCAGACATAGATGGGAACCCTGTTCTTTGTGATTGTGGCCAGAAGCTCTTTTAGAGGCGGCCAGCCCACGGGCACCACGCTGTTGACAACAGCGTCCTTCATCAGGATAACCGCATCCCCGAAAAGGCTGATCTCAGCCTGGTGGCCGGCTTCAATAGCACCATTAGCCAGTATGAACGGAAACGCTGACTTCGTAGGATTTTCGAAACCGTGTGAACCTATGAAAACGATCTTAGCCATGGTTACCTCCTTTCAATTTTTTTAGACAGGCTGCCCTCGCCTGGTCTATTAGTCCACTATGCCAGCTAATCGTCTATCGGTTTGATGGCTTTGATGGTCACGCCAAGCGTGCCAAGTTCTGAGGCGTTGGCTTCCCCTTTGGCTCCGGCAAAAACGTCGACATGCGAACCTATGTCCACCTGCTCGAAACCGGCTCGTTTGATAACCGCTTCGTACTCTGCTTCCAGCAGAGCCCCGACGATTCAGCCGGTCCACAGGTCAATGTCTGCCTTGGCTTCGTCCGGTACCGCCTTCTGAACAATGATGTCACCTATCATGAGCCGACCGCCTGGCTTGAGCACCCGGTAAAGCTCTCGATAGACGGCTTCTTTGTCCGGGCAGAGGTTGATGACGCCGTTACTGATAACCACATCTACGGCTGCATCCTTTACCGGCAGGTCTTCTGCCAGACCCTCGCGAAACTCGACGTTACCGACTCCCAGGGATGCAGCGTTGCGCCGAGCCTTTTCCAGCATGTCCGGGGTCATGTCGATACCAATGACGTGTCCTGTCTTACCCACCTTCAAGGCGGCAATGAGAGCATCGAAGCCAGCGCCACAACCAACATCTAGCACCTGCTCTCCTTGGTTAATAGGTCCCCGGCTGAAAGGATTACCAGTGCCGGCAAACGACTCCACCAGCGAGCCAGGTAGTTTGTTCAGCAGCTCCTCCGGGTAATCCAGCAGTCTCGCCAGGTAGCGACCATGATGGAAGTGAAACTCATGCTCCGGATGGGTGGCCACCTCTCGGTATTTGGCTTTAATCTCTAGACGCAGCTTTATCACATCCACAGAAGACGAAGAACGGGAAACCATAAGACACCTCCATTACCTGTCATAGTGTAGTAGTACTATGTAAGTATAGTAGTTATTCCCTGCGATTGTCAATTGAAATATGCAAGGAAAAGGTGACAGAGGTACCACTGAGACAATAGCCGAGAAATCAGAAGCTAACTTCCTGTATGGGGTGGCTGGAAATAACCCCGTTCAGGGTGCTATTCACTGGATATGAACTGGGCAGAGGTAATAAAGTGGAAGCCGCGATGAATGCGGTGATGATCACGCTGGTGACAAAGCGCTTAAGAGGAACGCGATATTTCAGCCGCGGGGTTCGGCCAGTCAGGCAGTCAATACGATATGTCAGTGCATCCGCCCCACCGGCAGTTATGCTGCTCCATGCAGGTATGGGGAATTCCTGAAGCATCTTCTGCAGAGCACCTTCTGTGCCACACTATCTATTTCCACACGAGTGGCACCTCTTCTCATTTCGACTATCATTTTGGTTTGTTATCTCCTTTATGACCCGAGACTATATTTCCGATTTCGGTGTACAAGGCTGCTTTTATCCCCGCCACCTTGATGATACTATACACCAGATATCCAGCCGTCAAGTGTTGGGACGTAATGGTGCTTGCTGACCCTTCTCCCCAGGCTCACTCCCAGAATTTGACAAATTGAAAACAGTGGTACAAAATTACTATATTGTGCATCTGGCAGAATAGAAAATTTACTACTTGCCCGGAGCATAACTCGTCAGGGAGGTAGATATGGTTACAGAGGAGCAAATAAGGGAGCTAGCATATTCTATCTGGGAGAAGGAAGGCTGCCCCGAAGGTAAAGATGCAGAGCACTATTTCCGCGCCAAACAAATGCTGGAGGAGCGAGAGGCAGCCGCGTCGCCTGCTAAGGAGTCGGTGCCACCAGCATCGATGCCACAACCGCCACCTGCGCCAAGACCGGCTGGCAAGCGTCGCTCAAAGAAAGCATAGAAAATCCCAGGGCACTCCCTACCTCATTCACCCCTAGGCTCCAGATTTGCTGTTAGCCACTGGTACAGAAGATTGGCGTTAGCTGTTAATTACCGAGTCTGTGAGTGGGAGAAAAGGGTCTGTAATGAACAGGGTGGCAGTGATAATAATGGCGGGAGGGGCGGGAGAGAGGCTGCAGCCTTTAACCAGGGCACGCTCCAAGGCGGCTGTCCCCTTTGGCGGTAAATTCCGGCTCATTGATCTTGTGCTCAGCAACTGTATTAATTCAAACCTGCGCAAGATTTTCGTGCTCACCCAATACCTATCCGAGTCTCTAAATCGTCATATCCAGGACGGCTGGGGTATCTCCAGCTCCGGGCTGGGCGATTTCATATATTGTGTGCCTGCGCAGCAGAAGCTAGGTGCGGGATGGTACCGCGGTACGGCTGACGCGGTACGGCAGAACCTGAACCTGGTGAATCAAAGAGAAATCGATCATGTTCTAATCCTGTCCGGTGACCATGTCTACAAGATGAACTATCTTCAGCTTGTAACCTACCACAAGATGAAGAACTCGGGCCTCACTATCTCTGCTTTTAGAGTGAAGAAAGAGCAAGCTGCCGGAAGGCTTGGGGTGCTTGAGGTGGACCAAAATCATAGATTGATTGGCTTCGAAGAAAAGCCGGTAGAGCCAAAGACCATGCCCGATGCGCCCGGCTACTCTTTAGCTTCAATGGGCGTCTACATATTTGAGCTGAAGACCCTGGCGAGTATCTTAAGGGGAGACGAGGAAGATTTCGGCAAACACGTTATTCCAGGAATCATCAACAGTAATTACGACGTTTATGTCTACGACTATGAGAAGGAGAATGAAATAGCTGATTTCTCAGTGATAGTCAAGGATGGCATAAGAGAGAAGGTGCTGGTCGATAAGAGCCGCGATTCATCCTACTGGAGGGATGTCGGCACCATCGATTCTTATTACGAGGCAAGCATGGACCTGGTGGGGGTAGACCCTCTATTCAATCTATACGGGGAGAGGTGGCCGCTTAGAACTTTTCAGCGGCCGTTGCCGCCAAGTAAGTTCGTGCTCGGCGCGAGGATTAACGATTCTATCGTATCTGACGGCTGTATAATCAGCGGCGGGGCTGTCTGGAACTCTATACTCTCTACAGGAGTGATTGTGGAAAGGGATGCCATTGTAGAACAATCGATCATATTTGATGATGTTATCATTGAGCCGGGTGTCAGGATAAGACGAGCTATCATCGATAAGGAAAGCAGAATTCGGGCTGGGGCCACAATCGGCTATGACCTGGAGTTGGATAAGAGGAGAGGCTGCACAGTTTCCGATAACGGAATAGTAGTCATTCCAAAAGGTACAGACATAAGCCGGGCAGAGCCCTCGCTTTTTTAGCCATACTACTGGCAATCGAATGGTGACGCGCCATGTTGATGCATCTGGCTGAGCCCCCTTGGACGAAGTCTTATGACTAAGCTTTCGCAGACTTTGCCACTGTCCGGGCCTTATTACTGGAAATAGAACCAGCTCTTCATGCGGTGGCTAATAAGCCTTCCGGGTGAAATAGTTTTCGCCCCACCAGTCAGAGGCGCCTGCAATACTGTAATCGTCAAGAGTAATCTCACTCCAGGGAGAAAAGGGCGCGTTGCCCAGAACGAGCTGGACAAGCTTGTCCTCAGCCATGCCAATAACCTTGCTCGGGGCGGGCATCTTGGTCTCGCGGTCGGTGCTACCGGTACTGACCATGGCTGTTGCTTCGGGCACATAGAATACGAGGGGCAGCTCACTCCCGTCTTTGCCACCCCACTCGGGACCCAGCAGTACGGTCTTGATGCCCTTCTGCTCGCAGGCCTGGACGGTAAGCATCACATCCACAAAATTAGCGCCTGACGCTGTAGTCCGGGTGATAAAGGCGCCATCAGCTCCCAGCAATCTAGCCATCTGGGAAGCGGCGGCGGCGCTGACCAGTTTGCCATGTTCGGCTTCAAAGCGGGTGCGCTGCACAATTACCCCCAGGAAGTTCAAGCGCTTGCCGTGTTCCCGGAGCAGCTTAAAAACGACGGGATTATTCATCCATTGCCAGGTACGGGCATAGCTGGATATGCCTTTGCGCGCGTCAGCCGTCAGCGCGCCGTCCAGGAACTCGTTGGGATGAACAAAGGTGGGTAGCGACTCCCGGACGGGGAGTCCGTAGTAGGCGACAGCGGAATGGGGAGCATGCCAGTTAGTCATGAACCCGACTATGTAGACTACGCGGGGAAGGGATGGGGAGACTTCATGTAGCTCAAAGACCTCCATGTTTTGGGGAGGAATCTCTACGGTGGTCTCGGCCAGACGTTTAGCTACTTTGCACTCGGCGGTGATGATGGCGGCATGGGTGTCCAGTTCACTTACCGTATCAGCCAGTCTTAAAACCAGGACTATATTGATAAGTGATGACAGTGGCGCCAGCTGCGCTCCCGGCCCCCACATATCGAGAATGGCGGTATCCTGGGCAGCTGTGCCGCTCATAATGGTCGGCGTCATCTTGGCGGAAGCGGTTACGGTTACCCCGGACAACCGGTGAGTCCTGCCTTCACCTACTGTCTGCACCGGTGCGATAATCCCGGGGAAAACACCACCCGGTCCCGATACCTTTACGCGTGGTTCAACCATGTCACGCACGTTGACAATGCGGGTCTGCTCTCCCGGAAATGCCACGTCCAGGTCAACCGAAACAATCCTTTCGTCTTCCAGGACCAGTTTCTTCAGTTCTTCCTTGTCAACCTTAAGGATGCCATTTTTATAGCTGGTGAGACGGCCAAACTCGACATTCTTTACAGGGTAGGTGATTAGTTCCAGCTTCATATTGCCTCCTATCCGGAAGTAAAGCTAACATTTGGCACAAAAATAGTTGGAGCGCTGACCTCGCTTTGCAGGGCAGTAAGGGCACACTTCACGATTTCTCGCCGTATGGTCAAGTCCGCTTCAGGCGGCACATTCGGGTCCCCGAGGGGGTGAGGTATCTTGGTACCAGTCACCACCCGGTTAGCCCCGATTTGCCTGGATATGGAGACCATGGCGGTAATGTGGGCAGCAGGTATGCCGCCACGTTCAATCTCTTTGACAATCACAGCGCCGCTGCGAGTACAGGTACCTCAGGTTGACACGAAAAGAACGCCATCAATGCCCTCGGCCTTCATATCCGTCACCATCTCCCGTCCGATTCGTTGCATCACCGGGATGGCGGCATTGACGCCAGTAGTCATGTAGTAGTACGGGTAGAGTTTGGCGAACACGCCTTCTCTTTCCAGTTGTCGGGCAGCATCAAGCGGCACACCAAAATTGGGGTTATCTCTCATGAAGACATTGTTGTAGCCGGCATGCAAAACGTCCCAGCCGGTGCCCTTCATGGTGTCCAGCTTGCTAATATCGTATTTGCGCCACTGGTTATTGCGGTAGGCTTTGAAACCATCGGGGTTACCCTGCGGCATGACGCCGCTGCTGGTGGCCAGAGTGATGGTGGCCCCTCTAATATTGACGATGCGTGGGGCTACCGGGGCCGCTTCGAGGTGTTCTACTGGTATCTCGGTGGTGAACGGACGGCCGGCGATTTTATCCAGCAGCATGTCAACCGCACGGTCCACCCCGGTCTTGCTCGCTTTCTCATCCTGGCGGAAGCCCCGCGGAATGTAGCCTTCCTCGGCAGCGGGACCAATGGCTGCACCGGCCGCCAGCTTAGCGAGAAATGTGGCCATTCTGGGTAGTGTTTCGCCCATACCGGAGACAATTTCGGTGGTGGGCAAGGCGAAGACTCTTCTGTCGCGGTACTGTTTGTAGGTCTCTATGCCCGGGTTTTCCGGATGCATGGCCGTCACGCAGTCTAAACCCAGCGATACGTTCACGGCATGACAGACCTCGGCGCAGGCGAAGCCGTATCTACCCGAGGCAAAGGCCGGTCCGGCCACCAGCATTTTGACATTGTGGTCCTGGGCAATCTTCACTATTGCCCTGGTAGCTTCATCGGTGTGGTTGTTGAAATAGTCGTCGCCGCAATAGGCGGTAACCACAATCTCGGCGGAGTCCTTCAGGAGTTCCTGGAGGCGTTTCCCCGGGCCAATCGTGCCCTGGCGGTGGCCAACCGGTACATCGGCCTTATCCTCACCGCCAATACCGGCGAAGAACTGATTAACATAGTGCATAACTCGAATTTTGGGCACTGTTGCACCTCACTTTCCGGCAAGCCTTATCGATAACAAGCTGAATGGGCCATTTCCGGTAGAATATTCGATTTGGATGATAGTTTTCAATATTCCTCAGCGGCCAAGCTCATAGTGCCGAACCAGTCCGGGGCGCCGGTGACCGGATAATAGCTGTTCCAGGTTATCTCGCTCCACGGCGAGAACGGTTTATCGCCGGGCTCGGCTATTACCATTTGTCCTTCTTCTGCGCCTATAACCCTGGATGGCGCCGGAAGTTTCAGCTCGGCCTCGTGGCTGCCGGTGGAAACCATTGCCGTAGCCTCGGGCACGTAAACGAGGAGCGGCGGCTCCGACCCATCTGCGCTGCCCCACTCCGGGTTGAGCAGGACTGTCTTTATGCCCTTCTTTTCACACGCCTGCAGTGTCATTATCACATCCTCGAAGTTGGCGCCCGACCCCGTAGTCCTGGTTATGATGACGCCATCCGCCCCGAGCATTTTCGCCATCTCCGAAGCGCAGCTGGCGCTGACATGTTTGCCAAGCTCGGACTCAAAACGGGTGCGCTGCATTATCACCCCCAGGAAATTGAGCCTCTTGCCGTGCTCACGGAACAGCCGGTAGACTACGGCCTGGTTCATCCAGTGCCAGGTGGTGGACTTGCGGCCATGTCCCTGGCGGGTATCCGTGGTTATGACACCGTCAAAGAGCTCCTGAGGGCGAATCAGAAACGGCATGACATCATGCAGGCAGTAGCCGTAGTAGGCCACAAAAGAATGCGGGTTATAGGCCAGCGTCATAAAGCTTAGCACGTAAATGACTTTCGGCAGGGAATCATCGACCTTGAACAGCGCGAAGCTTTCAATGTTCTCCGGCTTGAGATTCCTGGTCGTCTCCGCCAGCCGGTTGGCTAACTTCAACTCCGCCATCATGATGGCGGTATGGGCATCCAGCTCGCTGATGCCATCGATAAGCTTCATCACGGGTACGATGTTTATGGTTGAACTGAAGGGAGTGACGGCGGCGCCCGGCCCCCACATATCCACGGTGCCGGCATTTGCCGCGTTGTTACCGCTCAGGATGGTTGGCTTGTACTGCGCCGAAGGCATCACAGTAATACCGGAAAGGCGGTTGGTTCTACCGGTGCCAACACTCTCCACCGGGCCAAGGACTCCCGGAAAGACGCACCCCGGGCCGGATACTTTAACCCGCGGCTCGACTACGTCCCTGATAAAGACAATCCTGGTTTTTTCGCCCGGCAGTGCCATATCTATATCGGCGGAGGCAACTCTTTTATCCTCTTTGATGAGCGAGACCAGTTCATCCTTGTCAATCTCAAGAATGCCATCTTTGTAAGCGGTCTTCTGACCGAAACGGGCATTTTTCACCGGATAGGTGGCTAATTCTAATTTCGTATCCAACAGCAGGTACCTCCTACTTGGCCGTGAACGTAATTTTGGGCGTAAAAACAGTGGGCTGCTCCACATCGGTCTGCAGGACTTCCAGCGCCGTGCGCACAATCTCTTTCCTCAGCGCACGGTCGGCATCCGGCGGGGCACTGGGGTCGCCGCATGGGTGGGGGACGCTGGTCCCGGCGACTATTCTATTAGCCCTTGTCTGCTTGCCGACCATTGTCATGGCCGTAATCTGGACCACGGGAATGCCCGCCCTATCGATTTCCTTGGCTATCGTAGCGCCGCTACGAGTGCAGGTGCCTCAGGCCGAGGTAAGAATAGCAGCGTCTATGCCTTCGGTTTTCATATCTCGGGCAATCTCCGCGCCGATTGTCTGCATTGCGGTGACAAACCCCATATTACCGGTTGTGATGTAGAAATAAGGATAAAGGTTGCCAAAGGCACCCTCTTTTTCCAGCGCCCGGGCAGCATCCAGCGGAACGGCGTAATTGGCGTTTTCCGTCACCCAGGGAGTGGTGTAGCCGCCGTGTACCGCGTTCCATTTCGAGTCCTGCATTGAATTCAGTTCGCCTATGGGGTATTTCCGCCACTGGGTATTACGGTATATCTTGAATCCGTCCGGGTTACCCGGCGGGACGACGCCCATGGTGGTAACGAGCGCGATTTTTGCCTTTTTCATATCCTGAATGGCTGGGGAGGCAGGTACCTGCTGGAAATCTATCAGAGGAATTTCGGTGGTGAAGGGGTTGCCGGCGATTTTATCCAGCAGCATATCCACCGCCCGTTCGGCGCCGCTTTTCTTCTGGGGGCGATTGAATCTCAAGCCGCGGGTAATGTATCCTTCCGCAGCGGCCGGGCCCATCACCGTCCCACCCGCCAGCTTCACAGCGCATTTAGCCATCCTGGACAGTGC
>JAUYDJ010000050.1 GCA_030690025.1 Chloroflexota bacterium
AGGATGCTATTGAGACCCGGCTTGAAGAATACCGCCGCCGGGGCACCAAAGTAGTGGTCATTGAAGCGCCGCTATTGATTGAGGCCGACTGGGTGCCGTCGGTCGACGAGGTCTGGGTCACCGTAGCGCCGGAGGCGGTAGTCCTGGAGCGTATCCTGGGGCGCTCCGGGCTGTCAAAGTCCAGGACGCTGGCGCGCATCCGCGCTCAACTCTCCGCTGAAGAACGGCTGAAGCACGCCACCGTGGTCATTGATACCGATTGCACCCTCGATGAACTGAAGGCAAAGGTCAAAGAGCTCTGGCAAAGACTGCAAAAATAATAGATAAGTCTAGTGTTTGTACCCGTCCTTGCTGTATTTTCTTTTTAGTTATGTTATGTATGCACAAGTTATGAGTGAAAGTTTGAGTAAAAAGAAGGTAAAATTCCAAAAAAATAGTTGCTGAGGAATATACTTAACTGAAAGGGGGTGAGCTATGACACTAGAGGTTGGTCGAGATTGTGAATGGACTGATATTATCGGGCAAGTCTTCCATGTCATAGAATTCGACAGAGCCGGAACCATTATAAGACCTAATGGCGCGGTCAAGGCTAAAAGCTTCTTCAAACCTTACGGATACCTGCTTGTGGAATCACCAATCCTTAATCAACCTGCCAGGTTACCCATCGTGCACCGCGATGATTTCCTTTTAGCAACGAGTGTTTTTGACGAACCGCAATTGCTTGAGGTTATTAAAGAACAGGAACTGCTAGTGACCTATGTTCCCAAGCGCAAGCTGCCGAGAGGAATGGCGGGCACCTCCCACGCCCTTCATTATGTTATAACCCCACGCGGAACCTTAGACCGTTATTACGGTCAGGATTTTATCAGCGTGCATATGGCAAATCCGGCACCTGAGAAGATATTTGGAACCTTAGTGTGGGATGGTTTACTTAGAGTGCAGGTCAATCCTCATCCTGAGATGTAAGGACTATGCGGTTAGGAGTTCAGCGGGCTTACTGAATTGAAAGGGGGTTTAATGATGGGACTGATAGGTTCGCTAATTATTTCGGCGGTCTTAATCGCTGTTTGGGAAGTCTTGGTGCGTATCATCCCTGAAGGATGGGCTTTGGTGCCAGTAAATATTATCTGCTTTCTGGCGAGTTTGAGTATTGGGGCTTTTTGCTACTTGCAGGTATTTAAGCGGTGGATGAAATATCCATTGGCTTTGTTATGCGCCGCAGGATTATGGATTGTCGTGTTTGGAATTATCCGGGGTCTACTTTAGAGTAAGGGATAGAGTCTTGTGGTGGGACTTGCTGAACTGAAAGGGAGTGATAGGGCTGATTTGAAGCTGGAAATGGTGTCGGTAAAGTACAATCGTTGCCTGCCATTAGGCACTCTCTAACGTAAATGCTTAGGGGCTTCATTCCCGAGTTCTTCAAAATACGTTCCCCACACTTCCTTTTCGCGCCTTATCAATACAAAAAACCGAAGTTTCTTCCACATATCATCACCTACTGACCAAAACTGTATAGGTGTCTCGTTCAATATTTCTCTATCCTTGTTTTCTATGATGGAATAGCCCATTGTGTCTAATAATGCCACGGTTTCCTCAATGGCATCTTTAAGGTTTCGGTCCTCACTGTCTACCGTCATGTTTCCTTTGGCATCAGCTGCCCATATACGCTTAAACAGTTCATAGATGCTCTCGCCGACTTTGGAGTTGTCCTGAGTATTCCAACCTCTTGCTTGCCATTGTTGATGTATAGTCGCTTTGTTCTTTCTAGCGTCTCTCTCATTCATTTTTTCCAGTAGTTTGGAGATGATGTTGTATCGGTCTCGCTTTCTCAATACATCCACGTTATTTTTGGCATATTTGGCCGCTATGAAAGCGCCAACAGCTAAAGCAACTGTCGCTAGTGCTAACAATACCGTAGCTTTTGCCAGTACAATTGTGGCGATATATGATATATTCACCAATTGAGGCATATCAGACCCCCTTCTTTTTTGCCTCAATGCTATCATATTAGGCACTCTCCGTCAACACGAGTGTACTTTACCGGGTGATGAGGGCACTGGACATAAGGTTAGAAAAGGTGATAAAATATCTTCCAAGAGTTGAGTTCAACTTGTGAATACATAAGTTATGTTAAAATGTTTATGTTAAAATATACTAGCTGTCAGGAGGGTGTTGGGTGAAAGAGGCAGTTGATAGTTTCTTGACCTATCTAGAGGTAGAGAAAGGGTTCTCCGGAAACACGATAGAGGCCTACCGTAACGACCTCTCCCAGATGGTGACCTTCACTGAGGGCGAGGCGGCCAAGCGCGGTACCAGCCCGTCGTGGGCGGGCTTTAACCGGCAGACCATGCTGAGCTATATCCTTCAGCTCAAGGAGCGTGGTTACGCGGCCACCACGCAGGCGCGTAAAGTAGCCGCAGCCAAGTCCTTCTTCAACTTCATGGTGGACGAAGGCAAGATAAAGAGCAATCCTACCGAAAATGTAGGTTCACCCAAGGTGGGTAAGTCGCTGCCCAAGCCTATCTCCATCAGCTGGGTGCGCCGTCTGCTGGAGCAACCGGCCAAGATGTCCACTCTGGAAGCCAGGCGGGACAAGGCGATGCTGGAGCTGCTTTATGCCAGCGGTATGAGGGTGAGCGAGCTGGTCTCGCTGAATGCGGGTGATGTGGATACCCAGGACGGCTACGTGCGCTGCTTTGGCAAAGGGCACAAAGAGCGGCTTATCCCCATTCACCAGAAAGCCGCCGCATCCGTCGCCGAGTATACCCGGGATGTCCGTCCCCAGCTGGCGCGCGGCAAGAACGATTCAGCCTTATTCCTCAACCCCCGCGGCGAGAGGCTGACCCGGCAGGGCTTCTGGCAGAAGGTAAAAGAGTACGCCAAAGCCGCCAATCTGGATACTAAAATCAGCCCGCACACGCTGCGACACAGCTTTGCAACTCATATGCTGAGCGGCGGCGCCGATTTGAGGTCGGTGCAGGAATTGCTGGGGCACGCCAATATTTCAACCACTCAGGTCTACACCCGCCTGACCACCGAACATATTCGCCGCACCTATGATAAATCTCATCCCAGAGCTAAATAGAGGAGGTCGGAATGCCCAAGTCACACCGTCGGGGGAAGCATTCATTCCAGGCTAAGAAAGGAGCCAGGCCAGGCTCTCCATCGGTAGTTTCACCGCCGGCAGCGGCCGTTAGACCCGCAGAGCCGGTCTTACCCGGGGCAACAGCCCCGCCAGCCAGGACTCCTTCAGTTAAGGCGCGCGCACCCGCAGCGGCCCATCCGTATATCCGGGCTGAGCTAAAAGGAATCGGTATCCTGGGCGGGATAATGCTGCTTATCCTTATTGTGCTGGCCCTGGTCTGGCGATGAGCACCGGCGATGGACTTTGCTGCGGTCAGAGTCAAATTGCTCAAGCAGCTCAGCGCTGAAATCAAGGACCAGCGAGTGCTCGCCGCCATGTCCCGCGTTCCCCGCGAGCGTTTTGTGCCGCCGGAAAACCAGCCGCTGGCTTATGAAGACAACCCGCTGCCCATTGGTTTCAACCAGACTATCTCGCAGCCGTTTATTGTCGCCTTAATGACCGAGGCACTTGTGCTTACCGGCAGTGAAAAGGTGCTGGAGGTAGGGACGGGGAGCGGCTACCAGGCGGCCATCCTCGCCGAGTTGGCTAAATCAGTGGTCACCGTGGAGCGTTTGCCGGCCCTGGCTGAGTCAGCCAGGAAGGTGCTGGATAGCCTGGGTTATACCAATATCGAGGTGAAGCTGGCCGGGGAGACCCTGGGCTGGCCGGAGCAGTCACCCTACGATGCCATAATGGTTACTGCCGGCGCGCCGCGGGTGCCGGTTTGCCTCATGGAACAGCTGGCCATCGGCGGGCGCATGGTAATACCGGTCGGCTCCCGCTACACCCAGGAGCTGTGTAAAATCGTGCGGCACGCCGACCATAACGAGCTTGAGAATCTGGGCGGCTGCCGTTTTGTGTGTTTGGTTGGCAAAGATGCCTGGGAA
>JAUYDJ010000086.1 GCA_030690025.1 Chloroflexota bacterium
AGGTCGAACATGTCATCCAGGCCTGCCCCCAGGGCGGTAATTATGGCCCGGATTTCTTCATGGGATAGCATCTTATCGGCGGAGGCCTTTTCCACGTTGAGAATCTTACCACGTAGCGGCAGGATGGCCTGGAAACGGCGGTTGCGGCCCTGCTTGGCCGAGCCGCCGGCCGATTCACCCTCCACCAGGTAGAGCTCCGAGTTGGCCGGGTCTCTCTCCGAGCAGTCGGCCAGCTTACCGGGCAGGGTGGCTGAGTCCAGGGCGCCCTTGCGGATAACCAGGTCGCGCGCCTTACGCGCCGCCTCTCTGGCCCGGGCTGCCGTCATGCACTTCTCGATAATCTTGCGGCCATCCTGGGGGTGCTCCTCAAGATACAGGGCCAGGCCCTCGTTGACCACGCTCTCGACTATGTTCTTGATGTCCGGGTTGCCCAGCTTGGCCTTAGTCTGCCCCTCGAACTGGGGCTCGGAGAGCTTGACGCTGATAACGGCGGTCAAGCCTTCCCGGATATCATCACCGACGAGGTTGGGCTGGTCTTCTTTCAGCAGTTTGTTCTTGCGGGCATAGTCATTCAGGGCACGGGTCATCGCCGAGCGGAAGCCGGTAAGGTGAGTACCGCCATCGATGGTATTGATGCAGTTGGCAAAACTGAAGATGGACTCGGTAAAGCCGTCATTGTACTGCAGCGCGGCTTCAACGATGGTGCTGTCCACCTGCTTGTACATGTAGAACGGCTGGCGGTTGCACACCGGCCGGTTGCGATTGAGGTGGCTGACGAAACTGGTAATGCCCCCGTCGAAGTAGAAGGTCTTTTCTTCGAGGTCTTTCCTCTCGTCGCGGATGGCTATTTCCAGGCCCTTGTTCAGGTAGGCCAGCTCGCGGATACGCTCGCTCAGGGTATTGAAGTCTAATTCCGCCTGCCCGAATATTTCCGTATCGGGCAGGAAGGTGACCGTGGTGCCGGTATCGCTGGCCTCGCCGACCACCTTCACCGGCCCCTGGGGTATGCCTTTCTTGAACTCCTGCTCATAGAGCTTGCCGTCGCGCCGCACGTTTACCTTGAGCCGCGCCGACAGCGCATTGACTACCGAAGCGCCGACGCCGTGCAGGCCGCCGGAAACCTGGTAAACCTTGCCGCCGAACTTGGCGCCGGCGTGCAGCGTGGTCAGCACTGTCTCCAGCGCTGATTTCTTGGTCACCGGGTGAGTATCCACCGGGATGCCGCGGCCGTTGTCCTCCACCCGTATGGTCCCGTCTTTTTGCATGGTCACGATAATCCGGTTGCAGCAGCCGGCCATGGCTTCATCGATGCTGTTGTAAACGATTTCGTAGACCAGGTGGTGCAGACCGCGCTGGTCAATGCTGCCGATGTACATGCCCGGGCGCCGGCGTACGGCTTCCCGCCCGCCCAGCACCTGGATATCGTTGGCGGTATATTCTTGATTATTCTTAATAGGCTCGTTATTTGGCGAAATGCCCTGTGTCATGACAGTTTTTACCCCCTTGGTGCTAGAAAAAGCTCAGTTGTTGAGGATATTGCTCTGAGGCCGTTGAGATTTTAAAGTTGCTGCCAGAGCTGGCAGCAGAGGCTGGTGGTTCGCTGGTTGCTGAAGCTATTGAAGTCATCATTTTACTCATTTATTATACCACAATTGAGGCTATAAAGGAAAGCAGAGCGGGTCAACGGTTCTGCTCAATCATGGTTGTCATTGCGAGGAGCGTAGCGACGAAGCAATCTCATTCCCCACCCATCCGAGATTGCTTCGCTTCGCTCGCAATGACACCGACAACTAAGATTGAGTAAAAGGAGGTCAACCGGAAGATAAGAGGCTGCCCTTACTAAATGACAGGACTAAAGGGTATGGCGCGCCAACCAACGGGGAATTCCCCCCCGTGTAAATTCGTGGCTTTAGTGCTACAATCAAATGGTTTATGGCACTACAACAAAACTCAATGCCGGCGGTAAAGCCAAAATTATTCTATGGCTGGATTATCGTCACGGCGGCGTGCCTGGTCATCCTGACCATGTATGGCACGCTGGCGACCTTTGGCATCTTCTTCGAGTCCATGCTCGCCGAGTTTGGCTGGTCACGAGCAGCCGTGGCCGCGGCCCTCTCCCTGGTTATCGTGGTCCGTGCCTCGCTCTACATGATTACCGGCCGCTTGACCGACCGCTACGGGCCGCGCGCGGTGGTCACCACCTGTGGCCTGCTGCTCGGACTGGGCTATGTGTTGATGTCGCGAATCAGCGCGGTCTGGCACTTCTATCTGCTCTACATACTGGTGGGAGTAGGCATGAGTAGCGCCTGGATTCCCCAGGTCTCCACGGTGGCGAGGTGGTTTGAAAAAAGACGCGGCCTGGCAATAAGCCTGGCCGGGGCTGGCGAAGGCCTGGGTATTGTCCTCATGGTGCCCGCGGCCAACTGGTTTATCTCGGTTTACGACTGGCGCTCCTCCTACCTGGCGGTGGGCATCTTTGGCGCAATTGTCATCACGACGGCAGCCCAGTTTCTGAAACGCGACCCGAAGAAGATGGGACTGTTGCCCTACGGCGCCGGGGAAGTTGCCGAATCGCCGGCGGCGCCGCCGGTTAGGGGGCTGACACTCCGCGAGGCGGCGGGTACCGGCGAGCTCTGGCTGCTGTGCGCGGTATACCTGAGCTTCCTTTTCGGGCTGGATACTGTCATGGCGCATATTGTCGTTTATGCGGTGGGACTGGGCACGTCGCCGGCTGGGGCTGCCAGCATCCTGGCGACCATTGGCGGGGTGGCTGTCATCGGCCGGCTGGCCATGGGCCTTTTCGCCGACCGTGCCGGCAGCAAGCTGGCCATAATTCTGTGCCTGGCGCTGTCCACGCTGGCCTGGCTCTGGCTGCAGCAGGCTAATGCCGGCTGGATGCTCTACCCGTTTGCCGTGGTATTTGGTTTCGTTTTCGGCGGAATACTGGTCCAGTTTCCCTTAATTATTGCCCAGCGGTTCGGGCTCACTGCTCACGGGGCCATCATGGGCGTGGTCAGCTTTGTGGCCATGACACTGGGGGCGTCGGGGCCAGTCCTGGTGGGCCGCCTTTTTGATATCTCCGGCAGCTACCGGGTGGGTTTTCTTATTTGTGGTGCCGCCAGTGCGCTTGGTCTGATACTGGCCCTGTTCTCTCGTCCGGTCCAGAGAGCGAAGTAGTCGTTAAGTAATCAGTGGCCAGGCATCTGCCGGATAACGGCAATTACCCGCCCCTGGATTTCCACATTGTCCGGGGTAGTATAGATAGGCCGCATCTGGCTGTTGGCCGGTTGGAGCCGCACCCGCCCCGCCTCGAAGAAGACCTTTTTCAGGGTGACTTCTTTCTCGGCCTTGAGCCAGACCGCCGCCATCTCCCCGTTCTCAACGCGGTTCACATACTGCAGCAGGATAATATCCCCATCGTTAATCAGGGCGTCTATCATCGATGTGCCCTTCACCTTGAGGGCATAGACTCCCTCTTTGCCGCGGGTCAGGTCCTCGGTCACTTCCATGGTCTCGGCGGAGGCGGTCGCATCCCAGGTATCGGCGGCGGGCACGGGTATAGGCACGCCGGCGGCAATCTGGCCGATAATCGGCACCTGGACGCGGTAGCGCAGGGCGGGGGACAGGGTCAGCAGCTCAATGCCGCGTGACACTTCGGGATGGCGGCGCAGATAGCCTGCCTGCTCCAGTATCTTCAGGTTGTAGTCCACCACCGAGGTCGAGCTAATCCCGCAGCCGTTGACAATGTCCCGCACGGTAGGCGGATAGCCGCTATCCACCACGAACTGGTAGATGAAATCGATGATTTTCTTTTGCCGGGGTGACAGCGTCCTCATTCTTTGCTCGAACATCCGTTCTATAAAAGATTATAACAGACTGAGGCTTTTTGTCAATACCTGTGGGAGGATTTTCTTCTGCTTTGGTACAAGCAGCAACCTTTCTTCTGCCTTTTCCGGGGAACAAAAAAGAGAGAGGCGCTGGAGCGCCCCTCTTTTAAATCCAGGTTTGAAGAATAGCCCCTCTGAAAAACCAATTCTCCCTCCCCGTGAAGGGAGGGAGATAGAGATACCGCGTTTTCCGTAAAGGCGAGACAGGCTACGTAACAGCTACTTGGCGGCTGGCTTGGCGGCCTGCGCCTTATTCAGCTTTTTCATCAGGCGTGACTTGCGCCGCGCGGCGTTATTGGGGTGGATAACCCTTTTCACCGCTGCCTTGTCCAGCGAGCTGACCGCCGTTACCACGGCTGCCTTGGCTGGCTCCGCCTCACCGGCCGAGATGAGCTTCTCCGCCTTGGTTATCCTGGTCTTGACCTGGCTGCGCACGGCCTTGTTTCTTATCTGGCGTCTTCCCGCAACACGCACCTGCTTTTCGGCTGACTTAGTCTGTGGCAAAATCTACCTCCTTGGGTTTCACCGTAACCGTTATTTACTAACCGGGCTTGCCGGGTGGGCCTTCACCGGCATACCTTCACCGACCCGGGTGACGCTTCTCACCCCGCGGATTCCCTCAATTCTTACCATGAGCTGGCTTAGCTGCGCCAGCCCTTTTACGTCCAGGGTCAGGTAGGTTGACGTGGTATCCTTGCTGTTGGAGAAGCTCACCGACGATATATTGACCTTCTCCTCGGCGACTACCGTGGTGATATCCCGAATCAACCCCACCCTGTCCCATGCCTCGACGGCAACATTGACCGGGTATACCGAATCGACTTCTCCCCACTCCGCCTGGAGCAGCCGGTCCTTTTCGTCCTCGTTTATCACATTATAGCAGTCCTGGCGGTGAATAGTCACCCCCCGGCTGCGGGTCACATAGCCAATAATTCTGTCGCCCGGCACCGGGTGGCAGCACTGCGCGGAATGAGTCGCTAAATCACTCACGCCCAGCACCTTGACTGTTGACGGTGCCACTTTGGTCGGGCTGACCGTCACCACTTCCTCGGCTGGCTCTTGCTCGGCGGCCAGCTTCATCGCAATCTGCGAGGTGGCGATACCGCCGTCGCCGATTGCCGCCAGGAAATCATCGACATTGCTGTAGTTAAACAGCCGGGCCATCTCAATGCGGTCAATCTTGATGCCGAGGTGCTTTAGTTCTTTGTCCAGGAGCTGGCGGCCGCGCTCGATGTTTTCCGTCCGCTCCTGCTTCTTGAACCACTGCCGTATCCTGGTCTTGGCCTGGGAGGTCTTGACGTAGCCCAGGTGGGGGCTGAGCCAGTCCAAGCTCGGCCCCTTGGCCTCCTTGGTGGTCATAATTTCGACGATGTCGCCGTTGTTGAGCTGGTAGTTGAGCGGCACCAGCCGCCCATTTACCTTGGCCCCCACGCAGCGGTGCCCCAGCTCGGTATGCACCCGGTAGGCAAAATCAAGCGGCGTGGCCCCCTTGGGCAGGTCTTTTATTTCGCCCTGGGGCGTGTAAACAAATACCTGGTCGATGAAGATGTCGGTCTTGACTGATTCCAGAAACTCTTCCGCCCCGGCCAACTCACGGTGCCAGTCGATGAGCTGCCGCAGCCAGCCTATCCTCTCTTCAAAGTGTATGTCCTTCTTTTCGCCCTCTTTGTAGCGCCAGTGGGCGGCAACACCGTACTCGGTAATGTAGTGCATCTCGCGGGTGCGAATCTGGATTTCCAGGGGCGTGGTGCCCAGGCACATCACGGCGGTATGCAGCGATTGATATCCATTGGCCTTGGGATTGGCAATGTAGTCGTCAAACGCCTCGGGCAGCGGGTGCCACAAGCTGTGAATTATGCCTACGGCGGCGTAGCAATCGGGTACGGTGCTGACCACCACCCGCAGGGCGAGCAGGTCAAGTATGTCATTGAAGTGTTTGCCCAGGGCGGTGTAGCGCTCCATCTTCTGATAGATGCTGTAGATGTGCTTGGGCCGGCCGGACATTTCCGCCCTCAGGCCAGCTTTGTCGAACTCTACTTTGAGGATTTCAATTACCCGGTCGATGAAGCTTTCCCGCTGGACGCGTCGGCTGACCACCAGCCGGGCAATACGGCGGTACTTGTCCGGTTCGAGGTGCCGGAAGGCCAGGTCCTCCAGCTGCCACTTAAGCTCCCATATTCCCAGGCGGTGCGCCAGGGGAGCGTATATCTCCAGCGTTTCCTGGGCAATGCTGAGCTGCTTTTCCGGGGACAGGGCATCCAGCGTGCGCATGTTGTGCAGGCGGTCGGCCAGCTTGATAAAAACCACGCGCAGGTCTTCCGCCATGGCCACCAGCATTTTTCTCAGGTTTTCCGCCTGTGTCTCCCTGGCTACCGTAGGGGCCTGCCAGGCGACCTTGCTCAACTTGGTGATGCCGTCCACCAGTTTGGCTACTTCCGGGCCGAACCTGGCTTCGATTTTGGCTACCGGTATGCCGCAGTCCTCGGGGATATCATGCAGCAGGGCAGCGGCCAGCGAGCTGGTATCAAGCTGAAGCTCGGCCAGAATCAATGCGGTTTGCAGGGGGTGTTCCAGAAAAGGCTCGCCGGACTTGCGTGTTTGCCCCTGGTGCGCCTCACGGGCAAAGCGGTAGGCCTCTTCCACCACCGCCACCTTCTCCGCGGGAAGATATCCCCTGGCCTTCTCGATAAGCTGCTTAAAACTCAACCCAGTCCCCTCGCTTTTACATATAAAGTATAACCCAACACGCTTACTTGTGCAAAGCTGCGAGATGAGACTTTAGTAACCTGACCTGACTGGAACCCTAAATACCAAATCCCAAATACTAAATCCTAAACAAACCCAAAATCCCAAATTCAAAATTCAAAGGTGCTTGCTTTACAAACCCTGTTTTGATACGGTATCCTAGCTTAGAGTAGACAGGAGGATGGCATTGTACCGGGCAGCGCGCGGCACCACGGATATCCTGCCGGAAGAGCAGGTCTACTGGCGCTACATCGAGCAGAAGGCGGCCAGTCTGGCCCAGCTTTACGGCTACGAGCGGATTGACACCCCCGTCTTCGAGGAGACCGGGCTGTTTACGCGCAGCGTGGGCGAAAATACCGATATCGTCCAGAAGGAAATGTATACCTTCGAGGACAGGGGCGGCAACAGCCTGACGCTGCGTCCGGAAGGCACAGCGCCGGTATGCCGGGCTTACCTGGAACACGGCATGAATAACCTTCCCCAGCCGGTAAAGCGGTATTACCTTGCCTCTATTTTCCGTTACGAAAGGCCGCAAGCGGGGCGGTACCGGCAGCACCACCAGTTTGGCTGCGAGGCTATCGGTGACGCCGACCCGGCCCTTGATGCCGAGGTGATTGACCTGGCCTGGCAATTTTTCCAGTCGCTGGGGCTGCAGCGCCTCACCCTGAACCTGAACAGCATCGGCTGTAAACAGTGCCGGCCCAAATACCTGGCCGTCCTCAAGGACTACTATGCCTCTAATCTGGCGACGCTGTGCGCCGACTGTAAGACCAGGGTGGAACGCAATCCGCTCCGCCTGCTCGACTGCAAGCAGGCGACCTGCCAGCAGGTCGCTGATGCTGCCCCCCGGAGTGTTGACCACCTCTGCCCCGAGTGCGCCGAGCATTTCCGCCGGCTGCAGGGCTATTTGAACCTCCTCGGGCTGCCCTTTGTCATCAACCACCGCCTGGTGCGCGGGCTGGACTACTACCCCCACACCGTCTTTGAGATTCAGCCTGAAGCGGAAGGCGCTCAGAGCACCATTGGCGGCGGCGGCCGCTACGACGACCTCATCGAAGAGCTGGGCGGCAAACCCACCCCGGCCATTGGCTTTGCCACCGGCATCGAGCGCATTGTGCTCAATCTCAAACGTGAAAACGTCCCCATCCCGCCCCTGCCCCGGCCGCAGGTCTTTGTCGCCCATATCGGCGAGGCCGCCCGGGGCGAGGCCATCAAGCTGTCTGCCTCGCTGCGCCGTAATGGCGGCGGGGTCATCGAGGGGATGGGTGATAGGAGCCTCAAAGCGCAGCTACGGCAGGCCAACAGCCTGGGTGTCCGTTACACCGTCATCATCGGTGAAGACGAGTTGAAAGCCGGTGCCGTGGTGCTGCGTGATATGACTACCGCCCAGCAGAAGACCGTCCCCATATCCAAATTGCCCGCAGAACTGGGTAGCTAGTCTGGCAAATTAGACATCACATCATCGTTTGGCGTTCCGTTGATTTTGGTGGATTGGTAAATACCACAGAGTCTGCCAATACTGTCATTGCGAGCGAAGCGAAGCAATCTCGATGCCAGCTAGAAGACAATATTCTGAGATTGCTTCGAGCACTAGCGTGCTCTCGCAATGACGGTGCCCAGAAGATACCTTTTTCTCCCGCCCGCTTGCCTTCTACAACCAAACAGGGTATATTTATTGGCTACAATATAGTGTGAGAAAGGAGACGTAATGGCAAAGCTACTCAAGGAAGAACTTGTCCCACCCAACTCCGGCAGCTCATTCGTGGTGAAAAAGGGGCAGCGTATCCGCATTGAAGGCTATACCACCTGCGATTTCGTGGTCTTTAACCTGGACCAGCTCTGGGAGCGATTTGACCAGGCCCGCACCAAGGCCAACCTGGTCAAGGTCTACGTGACCACCGGCGACCCGCTATTCTCCAAGATAAACAACATCATGATGACCATTGTGGAAGACACGTACAAGGGCAAGCACGACCTGCAATACGGGATGTGCAGCCGGACCAAGCGTGACGTGGACTGGGCGCGGCGGGATACCCCGGCGATTCAATACTGGTTCAAGGAATGGGGCATCACTAAGCGGGAGGATATGCCCATGCACGGCTGCTACGAGAATATCATGGCCGGCGTGCGGGACTATCCTGTTCTACCCATTGATATTCCCTCGCCGCTGAATCTGTTCCAGTATATGGACATACAACCTGATGGCCGGATGATTGACCGGCGGCACGAGTTCCGCCCGGAGCCGGGCAAACCGGCCCACGTCGACTTCCGCGCCGAGATGAACTGCCTGGTCGGCCTGAGCGCCTGCCCGGAGACTAACATGAAGGGCCAGGCGGTACATGTCTACGTGTTCGATGAATAGATGAATAGGGGAAAGAGTTTCTAAGAGAGGGGGCAAAGCCCCCCTCTTACTTCCCATGTAAGAATGCAACCAAATGCAAATGGCACCTTGAATATTTGATTTTTTATAATCGATTGGGTTACATTAGCAGTAGCCCCGATGGAATCGGGGAAAAGGCAAGTCATGATTCTAGCTCAGTTCCAGACTATCGGGCGCGACCTCTTTACGCAGGGGCTGGTGTCATCCCACAGCGGCAACCTGAGTATCCGGCTGGGTGACCGCCTTATTATCACCCGCCGCGGCAGCCGGCTGGGCGGCCTGAAAGAAAGCGACCTGGTCGAGACGGGCATAAGCAAGAATGACCGTTTTACGCCGTTGGCCTCGTTGGAGCTGGCGGTGCACCGCGCCATTTATCAGACCACCTCGGCACTGGCCGTTGTCCATGCTCACCCGCCCCACGCTATCGCCCTGTCACTGACGCATAAGGCGCTGGTACCCAGTGACGCAGAAGGTCTGGCTATCCTCGGCCGGGTACCCGTCCTGGGCTGGAACATAAAAGTGGAACCGGGCGGACACGCCGACCTGATTGCCCGGGCGTTGCTGCAGCACCGGATTATCATGGTCCGCGGGCATGGCAGCTTCGCTATCGGTCAGCTGCTTGAGGAAGCCCATGACTACACCACCACCCTCGAGGAAAGCTGCCAGGTGGTCTGCCTGTTGAGGTCGCTGCGGTCCCCGCCCAAAGAGTAACCTTATCGCTTCTTCAGCGACCTGTCGAAAACAAAGTCCTTCTTCGACTTTGCCGTAGTCCATGACTTTTTGGCGGTAGGGTAGAATTTTCCGCCGATTATGAGTCCCATGATAGCGGCCATCAGCGTGGCGGTGCCGGATTGCGTGGTCAGCCAGACGATAAGCGGCAGGGAAAGCAGGCCGGTGCCCATGGATAGCGCCACGTTCCGGGTGGCAACGAGGGGAATCACAATTACGATGTAGAAATAGAGCAGTCCCCACGCATGTCCATACAGGGGTATGGCCATGGTTACCGCGCCGATGGCCGGCCCCATGCCCCGGCCCCCGCTGAACTTCAGCCAGACCATCCAGTTATGCCCGATGACGGCGAAAAGCCCGGCCAGGAGCACAAACACAAGGGGCAAGTCCAGTAGATAGTAAGCGATAGCTACTGACGCCGCGCCCTTGCTCAAGTCGACGAGGGCGACTATGGCCGCCGGGCCGGTGCCAACCTCGCGGTAGGTGTTCAGCCCGCCGATATTGCCGCCGCCCAGATTACGGATATCCTTGCCCGTAACCAGGCGCGTCATCAGGTAGGCCGATGGGATAGTGCCGAGCAGATAGCCGATGATGATGCCGATAACCCCGGTCACAACCTGGTTGACTATCAATTTGGCCTCCGGCTAGATTCCCTTTCTTTATTGGGAAAGGTTTATTTTAGGATTAAAGAACCTATCCCCTTAGCCCCTTCCCTTGTCAAGGGGGAGTGTAAGATAGAGAGGGGCTTCGCCCCTCTCTTAAAACTTTTCCCCTCTCCTTTGAAAGGAGAGGGGAAAAAGGGGTGGGGTTAGTTACTCTGCAAATGACCAATTCTATTCTAATACATCAATCCGAAAACGAATGGAACCTCCGGCTATCTTTTATAGACTGGGGTGCACCATTCCATGTACTTCGGGTTCCGGCCGCGTATTACGCTCGAGTAAAGGTTTTGCAGCTTCCGGGTTATCTCGCCAACCTCACCATCGCCTACCTTGCGGTGGTCTATCTCGGTGACCGCGGTTATATTGGCGGCGGTGCCGGTCATGAAGGCTTCTTTGGCCACGTAGAGCTCGCTGCGGTCAACCGGCCGCTCAACTACGTCCATGCCCAGCTCATTCTTGGCCAGCTTTATCACGGTGTCGCGGGTAATGCCCATCAGGATGCTGCTGTAGGTGGCCGGTGTCACCAGCTTATCATCGATGACCAGGAAGATGTTCTCGCCGCTGCCCTCGGAGACGTACCCGGACTGGCAGAGCATGATGGTCTCATGAAAGCCGTTGTCATGCGCCTCTGTTTTGGCCAGGGCGCTGTTGGCATAGATACCGGTAATCTTGGCCTGGGGCGGAATCATGTCGTCGTTGGGACGCCGCCAGGAAGAGACGCCGCACTTGGCCTTGTCCACCTTTATGTAAGGCCCCCACGGAATCACGAAGACCAGGAAATCACTGTCCAGGTCGTGCAGCCGCACGTATAAAGACTCCGAGCTCTTGTAAGCCAGGGGGCGGATATAGATGTCTTCTTCGAAAGCGCACTTCGCCACTAGCTCCACCGTTATATCGCACATCTTCTCGGCGGTGTAGGGGATATCGAGTTTCATCACCTGGCAGCCGCGGTGCATGCGCTCGTAGTGTTCGCGCGGGCGGAAGAGGTAGGTCTGTTTCTGTTCCGGGTTCCAGTTGCCCCTGATGCCTTCAAAAATGGCCGTGCCGTAGTGCAGGGCGTGGGTCATCACTCCTATCTTAGCTTCAGATAAAGGCATGAACTTTCCCTGGAAAAAGGCATATGATTGTGGCATCGCAAATCTCCTCCTTAGATAGGGCTTATTATAGCCTATCGGCGGGACATAAGACAAGTGGAATGGGCAGGGCGGGCCGGGTCTACTGGCTGAGCTTGGTCCCGCAGTTGGTACAGGACTTGCTGCCGGGTGGGTTGCGGTTCACACGGAGTCTTTGTCTTTATCCTGGCGTTGGAACAAAGAGAACTTGGCGTGAGGCCACATCTTTATCCCCTCTTTATCAAAGGCTTCCTTAATCCGCTTCCTGAGTTCGCCCATGACATCCCATTGCTTCAGCGGCTTGGTGTCACCCAGTATTTTTATCTCCATGCCCAACTCGCCGAAATTGTCCACCCGCAGTACCTTGGGCGTACTGATTATCATCGGGCCAAAAGTCGTGTCTGTAGTCAGCTCTTTGCCGACTCCGTTTATTACCTTAATCACACGGTCGAGGTTTTCGTCATAGGCTACCGGTATATTGAGGTTGACCCGCGACCAATCCTTGGTGAAGTTGCTGGCGGTGGTGACCTGGCCGTTGGGGATAGTGTGGACAATGCCATCGAGGTCGCGCAGGACGGTCCGCCGCAGGTTGACCTCTTCCACCAGGCCGCTGATGCCGGCGATGCGCACCACGTCCCCCTGGTTATACTGGTCTTCCATCAGGATGAATATGCCGTTCATTAAGTCCCGGACCAGGCTCTGCGCGCCAAAACCAATTGCCACGCCGACGACACCGGCGCCGGCCAGAAGCGGGGCAATGGGCACGTTTAGCTCGGAGAGAACCATGAATACCGCCACCACGAGGATGAGGATGCTGACGGTCTGGCTGAGGATGCCGCCCAGTGTATGCGACCTCTTAGCGAGCTCCTCCTGGGCGCGCCGTCCCTCCCCCCTCACTTTGACCGACCTCTCTACTACTTCCGGTATGGCCAGGCGGGATACCCGGTGCAGTAAGTAGGCGACCAGGATGATTATCAGGATGAGGACACCGTGTTGCAGCAACCATGTCTGTACTGCACCCGGGGTTACGATGGGGATACCCTCCCGGGTAGTGATTATGGCGGACAGCGCCATGGCCAGCGCCACCAGGCTGAGCCCCTCCACCACCCAGGCCGCCCGCCTCATGCCTTTGTGTAGCGACTGCAGCCATTTCTGCGGCTTGGCCTGCCGGACGATATCTCCTACCTGGTGCGTGGCAAAGAGCATAATAAACAGCACCAGCACCGAGATGATTAATATCCAGATAGCGTTTTCGGTGAACCAGGCAACCATGTTAACCTAACCCCCGAACCAAGCGTATTATAGCACAAACATAGCGGCGGATTTGCTGGCTTAGCTGCCCCCTTGATTAGATGCTTGACCTCTTTAACTTATTTGAATTTGGGTGTAAAATACATGAACCAAATCCTGGGTAAGAAGGAGGTAAGAGTATGAAATACTGGCTTACAGCGCAGTGGCCGCCGACAAGAGATGGCCCTAAAGGGTACCACGACGGTGTTTGGCTGCAAAAGGGTAAGGAATTCGTTGGTAGAGACCTTGACACTG
>JAUYDJ010000231.1 GCA_030690025.1 Chloroflexota bacterium
ACTCGGTCACTATATGTTTCAGGCCGCCTTTGTCAACCGTCTTGTTATAGAATCCCATGGCCGGCGGTAAAACGCCATTGAAGATGATACGCCCAACGCTGGTCTTAACCCTCTCGCCAGATTTGGCACCATCTCTCACTTCAATCTCCGCCCGCAGGCTGACCTGACCGAGTTCATAGGCAAGCCTGGCCTCTTCAAAGCCGCCAAAGACCTTACCAGTACCCTTATCGCCGGGCTTGATGGTGGTCAGGTAGTAGCAGCCGAGGACCATATCCAGGGTGGGGGTGATTACCGGCTCGCCGCTGCTCGGCAGCAGCATATTATGGATGCTGAGCATGGTCTCTCTGGCTTCCCTGATGGCCTCTTTAGACAAAGGCAGGTGCACCGCCATCTGGTCGCCATCAAAGTCGGCGTTGAAGGCGGAACACACCAGCGGGTGAATCTGAATGGCGCTGCCGTCGATGAGCACCGGTTCAAACGCCTGAATGCTCAGCCGGTGCAGGGTCGGGGCGCGGTTGAGCAGCACCGGACGCTCCCGGACAACCTCTTCCAGGATGTCATATACTTCCGGCTTAGCGCGTTCCACCAAACGGCGGGCGCTGCGGATATTGTGGGCCAGCCCCTGCATTATCAGCCGGTGCATGATGAAAGGCTTGAATAGCTCCAGGGCCATGCGCCGCGGCAGGCCGCACTGGCTAAGCTTTAGCTCCGGGCCGACAATAATGACGGAACGTCCGCTGTAGTCAACCCGCTTGCCCAGCAGGTTCTGGCGGAAACGGCCCTGCTTGCTGCGCAGCATATCGGAAAGCGATTTCAACCGGTGGTTGCCGCTGACTGAAGCTGCCCGACCCCTTCTTTCATTATCGATAAGGGAATCCACGGCCTCCTGCAGCATCCGTTTCTCGTTGCGGACAATGATTTCCGGCGCGCCGATTTCCAGAAGGTGGCGCAGCCGGTTATTGCGATTGATGACACGCCGGTACAGGTCATTAAGGTCGCTGGTAGCAAACCGGCCGCCGTCCAGCTGGACCATAGGCCGCAGGTCGGGCGGCAAGACCGGCAGCACCGTAATGACCATCCACTCCGGTTTATTGCCGCTGCGGCGCAGGGCCTCAACCACCTGGAGCTGCTTGCTGGCCTTTCGGTGACGCTGGCCAGAAGTGGAATGGATTTCCTGAATCAGGTTATTACGCAGTTCATCCAGGTTAACTGCTTTAATAATCTGGAGTATGGCCTCGGCCCCCATGCCCGCCTCGAAAAGCTGGCCGTATTTGTCTTTGAGCTCCTGGTACTGGTTCTCAGTAAGGAGCTCCCGCGGCCGGATATCCTTTAGCTGCTCTACCGCCACGGAGAGCTGCTCCTCAAGCTGGGCTTTTTCTTCAGCCCATTTGCGGCGGAACTGGTTTACTTCCTCTACGGTGCCCTTGTTCTGCTCCATATCGGCGATTTTAGCGTCAACCGCCGTCTGGCGCTCGGTGATTACCCGCGTGCTCTCCTCTTCCAGTTGCTTGACTGCCGCTTCGCGGGTGGTCTCTTTTATCGAGGTGATAATATAGCGGGAGAAGTACAGGACCCGCTCCAGGCTCCGCGGCGACAGGTCGAGCAGCAGCCCCACCCGGCTCGGAATTCCCTTGGCAAACCAGATATGGCTTACCGGACAGGCCAGTTCAATATGCCCCATCCGCTCGCGGCGCACTTTTGACCGGGCCACCTCAACGCCGCACTTATCGCAAATGACGCCCTTGTAGCGTATCCTCTTGTACTTACCGCAGGCGCACTCGTAGTCCTTGGTCGGGCCAAAGATTCTTTCACAAAAAAGCCCATCCCTCTCCGGTTTAAGCGTACGGTAGTTGATTGTCTCCGGCTTGGTGACCTCACCGTATGACCAGCTTCTGATTAACTCCGGCGAAGCCAGAGAAATACGGACCGCATCAAAATCATTGACTTCAAGCATTCTCGCCTTTCTCCCCCTTATCTACGTCTTCAACAACTGATTCAGGCACCTCAGCCGACTCAGTTACTTTAGCTTCTTCGGCAACCCCGGTAATCTCACCCGCCTCGGTCAACTCAGCTGCTTCGGCGATCTTTTCCTCGGGCACTTTGGTTTCGTCTGTAGTGTTACCTGCCTCGGTCACCTCGGCTGCTTCGGCAGTCTTTTCCTCGGCTGCCAGACCTTCGACTGGACCTAAGCCTACCTCTGCGGCCAGCTTGGGCACCTCTTCCATCGCCTCAGCCGGGGCAGGCTTCTCCTGCTCACTGATAACTTCCACCGCCAGTCCCAGGCTCTGCAGCTCTTTGACCAGGACTTTGAACGATTCCGGGACGCCTGCCTGGACGATATCCTCGCCCTTGATTATAGCCTCATAGGTCTTGGCCCGGCCAGCCACATCGTCCGACTTAATAGTCAAAATCTCCTGCAGGTTGCGGGCCGCGCCATACGCCTCTAATGTCCAGACTTCCATTTCGCCAAAACGCTGCCCACCGAACTGCGCCTTACCGCCCAGCGGCTGCTGGCTGATGAGAGAGTAGGGGCCGGTGGAACGGGCATGGACTTTATCTTCAACCAGGTGGATTAGTTTCATCATGTAAACGTTGCCCACCGTTACCGGCTGGTCAAATGGCTCACCGCTGCGCCCGTCGCGCAGGGTAACCTTACCGTGAATGGGCGGGGCTTCGTTCCGTTCCACGCTGACCTTCTCCACCGTCTGCTCAAGCTCTTGCAGGCTCAGTTCCCGGCTATCCACGCCGAACTCTTCCAGCCACAGGCGTAGGCAGACCTCCCTGGCCTCTTTCACGTGTTCATCGCTGAAAACTCTATTTGCGTCGTAGCCGCGCTCTTTGAGCCAGGCCTTAACCACATCCATGCGGATTGCCGAACTCCCGTTACCGTTACCCGGATGGATGTTGACCGCCCCGGCTTTCTGGGCTATCCAGGCCCGCGCCAGCTCAGCTTCAATATTATAATCGTCCGCCCCATCAAAGACCGGCGTCAGTACCTTGAAACCCAGCGTCTGGGCCGCCCAGCCAATATGGGCTTCCAGCACCTGCCCCAGGTTCATACGGGACGGGACACCGATGGGGTTGAGGATAATATCTATAGGTGTGCCATCCGGCAGGAAGGGCATGTCCTCAACCGGGGCAATCAGGCCAATGACACCCTTATTGCCGTGCCGTCCGGCCAGCTTGTCGCCCACCGAGACTCTCCGTCTCTGGGCAACCCAGACCTGCACGCGTTGATTGACCCCGGCGGGTAAATCATCGCCAGCCTCACGCGAGAAGACCCTGACATCAATTACCTTACCCCACTCGCCATGGGGCACGCGCAGGGAGGTATCCTTCACCTCGCGGGCCTTCTCACCAAAGATAGCCCGCAGCAGTTTCTCTTCCGCCGAAAGCTCGGTCTCCCCCTTGGGGGTAATCTTGCCGACCAGTATGTCGCCGGGGGTCACCTCCGCCCCAACCCGGACGATACCGGTCTCATCGAGCTCACGCAGGCTTTCTTCACCCACGTTGGGTATATCCCGGGTAATTTCCTCGGGCCCCAGCTTGGTGTCCCGTGCTTCGTTTTCGTACTTCTCAATGTGGATGGAGGCAAACTTGTCCTCTCTCACCAGCCGACTGCTGATGATGATAGCATCCTCGTAGTTGTAGCCTTCCCAGCTCATGAAAGCGCACAGCACATTCTGCCCCAGTGCCAACTCGCCCATCTCCGTTGCCGACCCATCGGCGATTACCTGTCCCGCCTCCACCCGGTCTCCACGGCTGACCACTGGGTGGTGGTTGACGCAGGTGCCCTGGTTAGTGCGTACAAACTTCAGTAGCTCGTAGGTATCCGTCTTGCCAGCATCCGTGGTAATTTCAATCTTCCCTTTGTTCTGGCCGTTCTCCACATACCCGGTCACCGAGCTTACTATACCGGCATTCCGGGCAAAGAGCACCTGACCACCGTCTTTAGCGGCTTCCATTTCAACGCCGGTAGCTACAATGGGCGCTTCCGGGCAAAGCAACGGCACCGATTGACGCTGCATGTTGGCGCCCATCAGTGCCCGGTTAGCATCGTCGTGCTCCAGGAAGGGTATCAGTGAAGTGGCTACACTGAATAGCTGCTTCGGTGCCACATCCATGTAATCGATTTTTTCAGGTGCCTCCCGCACGTAGCGGTCGGCCAGCCTGGCTTCGACCTTCTCCTCAACGAACTGACCGTTCTCGTCGAGCCTGGCATTAGCCTGGGCAATAGTATAGATATCTTCTCTATCCGCGGTCAGGTATTCCACCTCGTTGGAGACAACAGGCACCACCGGTATCATCCGGGCGGCTAGCTTGCGCAGCCGGGCAACGTGCTCGGGGGTGAGGGTGGTCTTGGCTTCGATTACGGTCTTACCCCACTTAACAACTTCACGGGTGGTCTTACCTAACAGTCCTGCATCGGTATTGCTTACCTCTTTGACAACCCGGCGGTAAGGCGTCTCAATAAAGCCGTAATGGTTGACCACGCCATAGGTGGCCAACGAGCCAATGAGGCCAATGTTGGGACCTTCCGGCGTTTCAATAGGGCAGATGCGGCCGTAGTGGGTGTAATGGACGTCACGCACGTCAAAACCAGCCCGCTCGCGGGACAGGCCGCCCGGCCCCATGGCCGACAGGCGACGCTTATGAGTCAGTTCGGCCAGGGGATTGGTCTGGTCCATGAACTGTGATAGCTGCGAGCTGTTAAAAAACTCGGTAATGGCCGCCACCACCGGCCGTATATTGACCAGCGCGCTGGGCACCACACCCTCAACCGGGATAATGCTCATGCGCTCCATGGCCACCCGCTCCAGGCGCAGCAAGCCGATACGGAACTGGTTCTGTATCAACTCACCCACGGTGCGCACCCGCCGGTTGCCCAGGTGGTCGATATCATCAGCGTGGTCGCGACCGTTATCAATCAGGATGATATGCCGGATAATCTCAACGATATCTTCCTTGGTCAGCGCCCGGTGCGCCTCCGGCACCTTAATCTCCAGCCTCTTGTTCAGCTTGTAACGCCCTACCCGGCCCAGGTCATAATGCAGGGAATTGAAGAACAGGTTATTGACCAGCCGTTTGGCGTTTTCCAGGTTAGGTGGGTCGTTGGGACGCAATTTCCGGTAGATATCGATCAGGGCATCAGCTTCATTCTTGATTGAAGGCTCACGCTCCATAGTCGTCCGGATGAAAGACAGCTCGGCAACGTTGTCCTCATTCGGGAACAGGCTGAGCAGTTGCTCGTCGTCACTGTAACCGATAGCTCGCAGCAGCGTGGTGATTGGAATCTTGCGCTTGCCATCTATCTTGGCGGAGATAACGTTACGATTGCTGGTCTCAAACTCCAGCCACGCCCCACGGTCCGGGATGAGCTTGGCCCGGCATAGCGGCCGCCCGCTGGACGGGTCCTCTTCAACGATAAAATAGACACCCGGCGAGCGCAGCAGCTGGCTGACGACCACCCGCTCCGCCCCACTGATAATAAAGGTGCCCTTGGCGGTCATCAGCGGGAGGTCGCCAAAGAACAGGTCTTCCTCTTTAATCTCGCCCGTCCCCTTGACCAGCAACTTGGCCCTCACGTAGAGGGGGGCGGAATAGGTCAGGCCCCGCTGGCGGCACTCCGCTTCGGTATGGCGTGGAGCGCGGAACTCGTAGTCAACGAAGGTAAGCTCCAGCTTGCTGCCGGTAAAGTCCCGGATACCCTGGGTGGCACCCGTTTCGTCCTTCTTATTGGATATTTCTTCCAGCAGCTGTCTCAGGCCGTTTGCCTGGAACCACTGGAATGAGCCTAATTGCACTTCAATCAGATTGGGGACCTTCAGTATCTGCGGTAACCTGGCATACGATTTGCGGGGAATTTTCTGTGATGGTAACACAAACGCCATAACTACTCCTTACAAGACACGCAAAATCTGTGCATTATGTGGTGCTAGAAAAAAAGGGCCAGCGAAGAGATACAATAAGGTGAAACATAAAGAGGCATAAGTTACAAACTTTAATCTTAGCATGTTCTCACACCCTTGTCAATAGCCATCTCACATAGCCATCTCACCAAAAGGGAACGTTACCTCTCACATAGCCATCTCACATTTTTTCAGGAGAATTGTTAACCACACCTGAAAGAACGAGAGGGATGACCGACAGACATTCCCTCATAACCCTTTACAAAAAAACCTCCCTGTGCTAGAATCCCATAATAGTTTCGTCTCAAGTGAGGCAAAAATTGAAAGGAGAGGGATTATGCTCGATCTAATCATTGAGGGTACCCGCCCTCAGAAACTGGCGTTTGACGTCAAGAAAATGATTAATGCCGGTTTAAGCAACCGCGACCAGGCCGGAGTCCGCAGACACCTTGATGAGGCCGCCAAAGAAGGCATCAAGTATATCTTTGAGCAGACTCCAGCTTACCTGCCTAAAGTAAAGGACAGGATTACCACCGGTGACATTATAGAAGTCCTGCCCAACAGCAAGTCCAGCGGCGAAGCCGAGCCCGTAGTGCTGGTTAGTGATAATAATGAGATTTACATAGCTGCCGGCAGCGACCACTCCGACCGCGAGCTGGAAAAGTACGATATGATACTGTCCAAACATATCTACCCCAATGTCATATCCAAGAGGGTATGGCGCTTTGCGGATGTAAAAGACCACTGGGACGATATCATCTTACGGGGATGGGTGATAGACGCCGATGGCAAACGGCAGCTGTACCAGGAAAACAAGGTCGGGGAGTTCATGGGTGTTGAGCAGTTCCTTGACGAGGTAAGGAAGTATTTCCAGATAGACCTGAATGGCCTGGTTATGTTCATGGGGACGTTCCCCACCCTCGGTGGCAAGCTCATCATCACCCCCGGCTTCGAGGCCCAGCTGGTCGATGAAAAGCTCAAGAGAACGCTCACCTGCTCTTACATCACCCAGCCAATGGCCTGGTTTAAGTACGGCCCGCACACTCCCAAGAAGGTAGCGTAATAAAAGGCTGCTTAATGAGCTGGCCATTCCGGGGACAAGAACATGGGTCGCTTTTCCTTTTGCCGCAAAGCTAAACCCCGGGCTGCAATAATCGTCACCTGAAAAGGTTAATAAAGTAAGATAAAGGAGGGAACATGCCAGAAGCAAAAGAAAGACTGCCAGGCACTGAAGTATTTGAATGGATGGATGAGTGGGGTCCGGAGAAGATACTCATTGTCCACGATACCAGGACCGGAATGAAGGGCATGCTCGTTATTGATAATACCGCGCGCGGTATGGGTAAAGGCGGCTGCCGGATGCAGGCCGATGTTACGTTATGGGACACCTTCCGCCTGGCCCGGACAATGACCTGGAAGTATGCCTTTGCTGACTTCGCACTGGGCGGCGCTAAGTCCTCTATCCGGAATGACCCGAACAGCCCCAACAAGGAAGCCATTATACGCGCCTTCGTTAAGAAAATAAGAAAAATGCTCCCGGATGAGTATGTGTTCGGCAACGACATGGGTTTTGCCGAGAACGAAGAAGGCATCGTGCTCGATGAATGCGACAATGACCTGAGATGCGCGGTAGGCACACCTGCCGAACTGGGTGGTTTCCCCTATGATGAAATGGGCGTTACCGGCTATGGCGTTGCCGAGTGCATCGAGATAGGTGCAAAGCATGTTGGCCTGGACTTGAAAAAGGCTTCCGTCTCAATTCAGGGCTTAGGCGCGGTGGGTATCTTCACTGCCAAGTTCTTACACGAAAAAGGCGCCGAGAAGATAGTCGCTATGTCCAGCGTGGCCGGAACTATTTACGACCCCAATGGCCTGGATATAGAGAAACTGATTAAACTAAAGGAAAAGTTTGGCGATAATGCCGTCAAGGAATACAAAGGCGGTAAAGTCCTTCCTCTGGGTGAAGAGCTCAAGCTCAATGTAGATATCCTTGTGCCAGCCGCCCGCGGTGATGTTGTCACCAAGGCGAATGTCGCTGCCGTTAAAGCGAAATTCATCGTTGAGGGAGCCAACTTCCCCATCACCCCGGAATGCCGCTTGATTCTCCATAAGAAGGGTGTCCTCATTATACCGGACTTTGTCGCTAACTCCGGTGCCGTAATCGCCGCCGGCCTATCCATGTTCTACCGGTATTCGGTTGATAGACTGGACCCGGCAACCGTATACGCCACCATTAAGAAGAAGATGAACAGCAATGTCCCGCTCGTTCTTAAGAAATCCCAGAAGAGCGGGAAGCAACCTATCGAAGAGGCCCTGCAAATTGCCCAGGACCGTGTACGCAAGGCTATGGAGTTGAAGCGGCGCTTGCCCAAATAGGGTGATGCCAGAGACTAGTTTCTTTGAAAGGACGGGAATAGATGGCTCCCAACAAGCCGCAAAACTCACTGGTAGAGGTCATTACCGACTTTAAGGCCATAAAGGACGAAATCGGGCTGAATGTCGAGGAAAACTCTCTATACCTGGCATTGTCTCTTGACGCCTGCAAAGACGTAGCCCCGACTCTGATCAAGACCCCGGATGGCAAGTACTACCTGATAGTCAAAGAGATTGAGAGGGGCACTTTTGCCGGCAACGGACGTGCCGCCAGCGCCGTAACCAGCCACCAGATAAACATGATATACTACGGCTCCTATTTTACCTGGGAGGCAATTCAGAAAGCGGTAGCGCCGGGCGCGCCAACACCGGCCAAAGCCCTGGCCAGGGTCATATCGGTAGATGCGGTGACGGTAAATAGAGACATGCCGCTGGACAAGTACCGCGGGTTCAAAGCCCAGTTCCGTGTCACCCTGAAGCCTGATGGGAAAGAGGCTGCCAGGGCTTTTGTCTACGAGGTTGATAAGAAAGAGGTTACGTCCACTTATAACAAGGGCCGGGCTCTAGCGGAAAAAGCCGCCATCGAATTAGTCGACAGCGCGACGGTAAGTAATGAGGACAAGACCTTAATCAAAGAAAACATGGCCAAGTACCAGGGCAACACCTTCCCCGTGCTGGACAAGCTCATGGGTCAGTGTAACCTTCCCATCCTTCTCGCCTGCTCCCGGATAAATGTGCAGGAGTTGACCGCCCTGCCGTGGAAACTGCTCAAAGATAGCGTCCTCGCCCTCTACAATGGTCAGCAGGTCTTTGTTATCAGTCCCAAACCTCTACAGAATCCCCTCCTCAAGAAACCCGGAGAGTTCAAGAATTTGAGAGCGGCCCTGGACAGCCTTATTGGTGATTCCAGCCTGGGAGTTGAGGAGAAGGACCTGGACATTGGGCGGGTGCTTGAAACTGGACTGGACAAAGTCAAGAACGCCACGGACATATTCCGGGCCTGGCGGGAGCAGACCGCTCACCGTGACCTGCCCTACTACGTAATTTCCGGTCACGCTACCCGCTACGCCATAGAGAACGCCCTGGCGGTCATCGAAAAAGGGATAAAGTCTAAAAAGAAACTGACCGAGAAAGACTGTGAGAAAGAGTTCCTCACCCAGCTGAACAGCTTCAGGCTCAAATACTGCCCCTTCACCGACATGGTGAAGTATTTCATCGTTCTTCATGCCGGCACCCGCACCTACTACGCCGCTCTGGCCAGTGATTTCCCGCTGGATGCGGGCATAAACTCGTTAAAGCTCGATGCCGGGGCACTGCTGTTTCACGATGATATACTCCGCGCTTGCTCAGATATGTGCAGGAGTCTGGTCTACACCGAGCCGGGCAAAGCAGTATATCAGCTAACCGAAAAGAGTATGCTCGAAGCCGCCATACCGGCGGCCAAACCAGGCAATACCGGCGCCGATGTCTACTGGGCCGGGGTGACGCCACTGGTCAATATGGAGTCTAAAATCAGGGAATGGGGTATGCTCCCGCCCGGCGTCTCCATCAAGGATTCCTATAACCGGGATATTGGACACATTGTAGGTAAGCAGGAGCCGGTGACCCTGGGATTTACCAAAGACCAGACCAGCCAGAAGATTCAACCCGGCATGATTGGCTGTGTTGAATACCAGTGGCCGTACCAGAAACACGCCTTGGGCATTGAAGACATGTACCTGGTGACTGACAAGCGTGGTATAGTCATATCAAGATAACAATAAAAAAGGAGGGTATAAATGATTCCTCAGATGGTCGATGTTGAAACTGATGTAGTAGTCGTTGGCTATGGTGCTGCCGGTGGTGCGGCGGCCATCAGCGCCAGTGACAACGGAGCAAATGTAGTCATATTGGAGAAATCAAAGGTACCAACCTCGAACTCGCGGTGCTCCGCCGGAAACCAGATGTATCCCAAAGACGCATCGTTCAAGGAACAATACAAGAAGTACCTGCATGCGGTTTCCAAGGGCACGGTAGATAAGGATACAGTCGATGTCTTTGTCGAGGGCCTCTTGAAGAACCCCGAATGGTTCAAGAAACTGGGCGGCGACCTCCAGGTATTCCGCTTCCCGCCGGCTACCATATCTCTCTACATTCCCAGCGTGACCTATTCCCACATTCCTGAGGCCAAGGGGCTGCAGCTGGAGCTGTACAACCTGAAACAGACCGAGACCTGCCCCGAGCACACCGGCGGCGACCGGGTGTGGAATCTCCTCAACCGGAATCTCAAGAAGCGCAGCAACGTCAAGATTATGCTGGGCACGCCAGCCAAGGAGCTAGTAAAGAACGACAAGGGTGAGATAGTTGGCGTTATCGCCGAATCGCAGGGCAAGAGTATCTTCATCAAGGCCAAGAAGGGTGTAATCATGACCTGCGGCGGCTTTGAGTTCAATGAGGACATGAAGCGGGAATACCTGACCCCTAACCCAATCTTCTCCTTCGGTAACCCGGATAACACCGGCGACGGCATCAAAATGTGCCAGAAGATTGGCGCGGACATGTGGCATATGACCAAGCAAGCCACCTACCTTGCCCCCAAGGTGCCGGATTATGAAGCGGCGTTTGTCATTAACCTCCTCGCCCCCGGTTTTGTCTACGTAGATAAGCGCGGCCGGCGCTGGGCTGATGAAACGCACATTGAATGCCACGAGTTCTGGCTGCCCCTATCCGATTTTGAGTGCGAGGACTTTGAATATCCCCGCGTACCCACCTACCTTATCTTCGACGAGGAAGTCAAGAAAATAGGGCCTATCAGCTATGCCACCATGGGCTACAACGTAATCGCCAACAAGTACATCTGGAGCTCGGACAACCAGGCGGAAATCAAGAAAGGCTGGATTGTCCAGGCCAAGAATATACCCGAACTGGCCAAGAAGCTCTCCTTAGACGAAAAAACCCTGGTCGCCACTATCAGCCGGTACAACGAGCTCTGCAAGGCTAACAAAGATACAGATTTCGGCCGGCCCAGGGAGTTCCTCAAGGCACTGGAGCCGCCATTCTACGCCATATCACTCTGGCCCTGCCTGTTCAATACCCAGGGCGGTGCCCGCCGCGATAAAGATGCCAGGGTGCTGGACCCGGACGGCAAACCTATCCCGAGACTGTATGCCGCCGGGGAGTTCGGGTCTATCTGGGGCTTCCTCTACCAGACGTCAACCAACTTCTCCGAAACTATCATTTTCGGTCGAATTGCGGGCGAAAATGCCGCCCAGCTTTCACCGGTGGAGTCTTAGGTAAAGTATGAGTATCCTGATTGCGGAAAGAAAATTTGTCGTCGAGGCCACGCCGCAGCGAATCTGGGACCTCCTGCTCCGGGCGACTCTCAGACTCATGCCCTTTGAAAAGTGCTATATCGAGAGCGACACCGAGTTCAACGCCGTGCTCAAGCTGGGGATGGCTTTCATCAAGGTGCCCATGCAGGTGAATATCAAAATAGTTGATATGACACCTCCCCAGACTATGATAACGGCGCTTAAGGCCAAGGGTATGGGTGGACTGGCTTGGATAAACCAGAAGTCCACCTTCGTCCTGACCCAAGCTGGTGAGAACAAGACTGAAGTCCTCTGCCGCCTTGAGGCTGAGGAAATGGCGCCGCTGCTAAGGCTCTTCTTTATACCCCGGGTCAAGAGCTTTGCGGGGGACGCTTACAAGAACTTGGAAGAGCGCTTGAAACAATGGGCCTGAGCC
>JAUYDJ010000240.1 GCA_030690025.1 Chloroflexota bacterium
AAGGTGGGCGACTCGCCGGACTGGATGCAGCGGCGCCTGCTGGCCTGCGGCATGCGCCCCATAAATAACATCGTCGATATTACCAACTATGTCATGCTCGAAATCGGGCAGCCCCTGCATGCCTTTGACTACCGGCAGGTCAGAGGACAGCGAATCATCGTGCGGCGTGCCGCTCAGGGGGAAAAAATGGTTACCCTGGACGGTTTAGAGCGGGCGCTAACGGGTGATATGCTGGTTATTGCCGATGCCGAGCGCGCCGTAGCCGTAGCCGGCGTAATGGGCGGCGCGGATACCGAGGTCACCCCGGGGACAACCTCGATTTTGCTGGAGGCGGCCAGCTTTAAGCCGACCAGCATCCACTACACCGGGCGCTCCTTGTCCCTGTCCAGCGAGGCTTCCATGCGTTTTGAACGGGGTATCCGCCCCGAGCTGGCCTTGCTGGGCCTGAAACGAGCTACACAGCTGCTTACGCAACTGGCCGGTGGCCAGGCGGCTAAAGGTGTCATTGATGTTTATCCCGGGAAGAAAGAAACCGGGCCGATAACCCTACCTGTTGACCGGGTAAAGCAGCTGCTGGGGGTTGAGTTCAGTGCGGAGCAGATAGTCAAGACACTCACTTCGCTGGGATTCGATTGTAGGATGACAGGCTCGGCGGTGCAGGCTACCGCCCCTTACTGGCGCAGCGATATCCGTCTGCCGGTTGACCTGGTCGAAGAAGTGGCCCGCGTGGCCGGTTATGACAAAATCCCCTCCACCATGCTCAGCCAGTCCATACCCCGGCAAAACCCGGCGCCTGTTCTCAGCCTTAAACAAAAAGTGAGACGCCACCTCACCGGCTCTGGTTTCCAGGAGGTGGTCACTTATTCACTGGTCAGCATCGACTCAATAGCTAAACTGCTGCCGGAGCCTCATCCCCTGGAACCGCCGCCCCTGCGGCTGGTAAATCCCATGACGGCCGACCTGGAATGCCTGCGGCCCAACCTGCGCTGCAATCTGCTGCCCGCCCTGGCCGCCAACCGGCGGCACGAAGACGGCAGTATCCGGCTTTTCGAGCTGGGCAAGATATATGTGCCCCGGGCTAAGGACTTACCGGATGAGCCGGAAGTGCTGTGCGGTATACTTAGCGGCCCCCGGCTGGACAAATCGTGGCACGGCGGCGATGAGCCGGTTGATTTCTTCGATGCTAAGGGGGTGGTAGAGGCCCTGCTCAACGGGTTAGGCGTGACGGCCAGTTTTGAAAAGTCCTCAGATGAGAGTCTGCATCCCGGCAAACAGGCAGCGCTTGTGGTTGAGGGTAAACGGCTGGGTGTAGTGGGCGAGCTGCACCCCAAAGTGAGCGAGGCGTTTGAGATTACCGACCCGGTCTACCTGTTTGAGGTCAACTTGGCGGAGCTCTTACCCTTTGCAACCGGTTACCGGTTGTTCCAGCCGATACCCCGTTTCCCGTCGATAACCCGGGACATTGCCCTGGTAGTTGACACTGCGGTCAGCCACCAGCAGGTGTGCGATATTATTCGGGGCTTCTCACTGGTGAGCCAGGTCACCTTGTTCGATGTCTATTCAGGCGGACAGGTACCGCCGGGCAAGAAGTCGTTCGCTTACCGGCTCACCTTCCAGTCGCCGACTCACACCCTTACCGACGAAGAAGCTAACGCCGTCCAGCAGCAGATCCTGGACAAGCTTGCCAAAGAGCTCGGCGCGGTGCTCCGCGCCTGAATTTGGCCGTAATTGTGTAATTTGCCTCCGGGAGGATTAAGTGAAGGAAGAAAAAATCAAGAAGGTGGTCCGGGAAGGCTACGCCAGGATTGCTAAAGAGCAGAGCAGCTGCTGCGGCTCACCGGCGACCCAGAAGAGTAAAACGAGGGGCTACACTGACGCCGAGTTGAAGGCTGTCCCGGAGGGGGCGGATTTAGGGTTAGGCTGCGGTAATCCGGTGGCCATGGCTTCCCTCAAAGAAGGTGACATTGTCCTCGACCTCGGTTCGGGGGCGGGGATTGACTGTTTTTTGGCCGCGCATAAAGTGGGCAAGAACGGCCGGATTATCGGGGTGGACATGACGCCGGAGATGATTGAAAAGGCCCGGGAGAACGCCAGCAAGGGCAACTACACCAACGTGGAGTTCCGCCTGGGCGAGATTGAGAACCTGCCCGTGGCCGATAGCTCGGTGGACGTGATAATTTCGAACTGCGTGCTTAACCTGGTACCGGACAAGAAACGTGCCTTCAGTGAAGCCTTCCGCGTGCTCAAGCCGAGCGGCCGGCTCATGGTCTCCGATATCGTCCTGCTGCAGGAGCTGCCGGAGTTCATCAAGCAGTCTATCCAGGCATATGTGGGCTGCCTCTCCGGGGCAATAATGAAAGACGATTACCTGAAGGGCCTGCGCACGGCCGGATTCAAAGACGTCGAGATATTGAGTGAGGCGGAGTTCCCCCTCGACCACATTACCAACGACCCCACGGCGCGGGCCATCATGGAGAACTCCAATATCCCTATGGAAAAGGTGCGGGAAATGTCCGGCAAGGTGCTCAGCATAAAGGTCCGCGGTATCAAGCCGCAGGGCTGAATCCGGTAAGCTCCTTGAGCGTCTTGGCCACCCCATCCAGCGGTACCAGCTGCGACTCTTTTTCAATACGCCGCTTTATTTCGGCGCTGCCTTTCTCCAGGGTGCGTGGGCTGATAGTGACGCGCAGGGGTATGCCCAGCAGGTCGGCGTCATTGAACTTCACCCCCGGCGAC
>JAUYDJ010000030.1 GCA_030690025.1 Chloroflexota bacterium
CGCTGATAAGCGCCTTTCCGCCGACCCCTTCCTGCTGCCGGACATGGACCGGGCCGTAGCCCGGATTTACCGGGCCCTGCTCTCCGGCGAGAGTATCGCCGTCTACGGCGACTTCGATGTTGACGGCGTGACCAGCACCGCCCTCCTGGTACAGGGCCTAACGGGCCTCGGGGCTAAAGTCACTCCCTATATACCGCACCGCCTGACTGAAGGCTACGGACTCAGCTCGGACGCCCTGGCTAATCTCCACAAACAGGGTATCAGCCTGGTTATTACCGTGGACTGCGGCATTACCGGCGTTCCCCAGGTCAAGAAAGCCGGCAAGATAGGACTGGACATCGTTATTACCGACCACCATACCCCCCTGGAAGAACTCCCGCCCGCCACCGCTGTGGTTAACCCCAAGCTGCCCGGCTCCGCTTATCCCTTCCCGGGACTGGCCGGGGTTGGGGTAGCTCTCAAGCTGCTGCAGGCCCTCTACCAGAGCCTGGGCAAAGAAGACCAACTGGATGGCGTGGGTGACCTGGTGGCACTGGGCACGGTAGCGGATATGATGCCCCTGCTCGGCGAAAACCGGCACCTGGTCAAGTATGGTCTAAAGCTGATTAATACCAGCCCCCGCCTGGGCGTAAGAGAGCTGATGACTCAGTGCGGACTCAATGCCGGCAGCCTTGATTCTGAGACTATCTCCTGGGTGATTGCCCCCCGCTTGAACACCCCGGGCCGGCTGGAACACGCCATGAGCAGCTACCAACTGCTGACTACTAATTCGGTGCCGGAAGCCCAGGAGCTGTCACGATGGCTGGAGGAAAAGAACACCGAGCGCCAGAAGCTGACCGCGGAAGCCCTGGCCCGCGCCAGGCAGCAGGTATTAGCCGAAGGCATTGCCCCGCTGCTGGTTACCGGCGATAGCGATTGCCCGGCGGGGATAGCCGGGCTGGTTGCCGGCAGGCTTTGCGAAGAGTTCTACCGGCCCGCTATAGCGGTCAGGGTGGGCGACTTCATGAGCACCGGTAGCTGCCGCAGTATCCCCGAATTCAACATTGTCCTGGCCCTGGACCAGTGCCGCAACCTGCTGTCCCGTTTTGGCGGACACCCGCAGGCCGCCGGCTTCAGCCTGCTGACGCGTAATTTACCCCGTCTCAAAGAGCAGCTGTCCCAGCTGGCTGCTACCCAACTGGCCAAGGTCGACCTGCGGCCGGTCATCGAAATTGATGCTCAGGTTAGTCTATCTGACCTTGGTGGCAGCACCTTCCCCACCATCCAGCAGCTGGCGCCCTTTGGCTGCGGCAATCCGGCCCCTACTTTCCTCAGCCGCGCGGTAAACGTAGTCGACTGCCGGACGATGAGTGCCGGCGGCGACCATTTACGGCTGAAGCTACAGCAGGGTCACACCACCTGGGACGCGGTGGCCTTTCGACTGGGCTGCCACCTGGACGAGGTGCTATCGCCCCTCGACATCGTGTATAATCTGGAAATAGACCACTGGGGCGGGGGCCACATGCTGCGACTCAATATCCTTGACTTTGCCCCGGCTAGTCAGGAGAGAAGCTGTGAATAGTCCGGTGATTCTTACCGCCGTCTCCCTGGTAGCCGCCTATCTCATCGGGTCGGTACCGGCGGCATATATTGCCGGGCGCCTGAAGAAAGGCGTAGACATCCGCCAGGTGGGCAGCCGGAACATGGGGGCGATGAATGTCTTCTACAAAGTCGGGTTCTGGACCGGCATGTCAGTCCTGGCCTTTGATGTCGGCAAGGGCGCGGCCGGCGTAGCCCTGGCACGCTGGCTAGGCGTGCCGGACATTGCCCAGCTGTTCGTTGGAGCAGTGGTGGTAATAGGCCACGCCTTCCCGGTTTTCCTGCGCTTCCACGGTGGCCGGGGCGGGGCCACCTGCATTGGCATACTGGTCTACCTTATGCCCTGGGGCATACCCCTCTACCTGGGCCTCTTCGGCCTGCTGCTGCTGCTTACTCACTACCCCACCCTCAGCTACAGCGCCGCTTTCCTTGGCTTCCCCTTCATTGGCGCGCTGGTCTATCACCGCTGGGAACTGGCCATCTTTTCGGTGGGGCTGCCCCTGATACCGGGGATAAAGTACCTCCCCAGAATCAAGGAAATGTATAATAAGGGCGGCGGCTGGCGCCATGTCCTGCTCCGCCAGAATCTGAAGGACCGCCTGTAGCACGACGTCAATGCTCGATTTGCTTAACCTGGTAGCGCAGCTTGCCTCCCGGCGTGGTGACTTCTACCGTCTCCCCCTGTCTTTTACCCATTATCGCTTTGCCGATGGGAGAGAGATTGGAAATTTTGCCGTGGGCCGGGTCTACCTCTCTGGGGCTGACGAGCTTATAACGCAGTTCCTCGCCGGAAGCTAAATCGGCCAGCACAACCGTATCGCCATTATTTACTTTCAGCTTGACCTTATCTTCATCATTAATGATACTCGCCGATTTCATCATCCCTTCCAGCTCCCTGATGCGCCCTTCCAGCTGGCCATACTCCTGTCGCGCTGCCTCCAAGGGCGCATTCTCGCGGAAGTCTTTATCGGCCGCCGCCTTGCGGACCTCCTCGATAATCTTCGGGCGCTTCGCTTTCAGAGCGGCGACATCGGCCTCAAGTTGGGTATAGCTCTGCCGACTTAGCGAAACTGGCTCTGCTGAACGCCGTTTTGATGAGAGCGGTACCGGCGTCTTCCCCTTCTTCGGCTTCAGGTGAATTGCTAGGTTAGTGCTCGTCCATCCTTCCTTCCTGGCGTGGACCAAAAAGGCCTTGACCAGCTCGAGCTTCCGGGCGTAGTCGGTGTCCGACAACGACATTTTTTCGGCGTAGCTGCCTACCTCGGGAGCGGTCAACCTGTCAATAGGCCGGTCCGCGCCGTACCAGCGCACAAACTGGTACACCTCCTGCTGGCTGGCGGCCATCTCCTCCGCCGATAGCCCGGCCAGAAAGCGCCGGGCGGCTTCACCCAGGCTTAGCACACTGTTATCACTATTCATTTACTCCACCTTAGTCAAATTTCGGCGTCCCAGGCGCAGCGGCGCGGTCACCATTTCCATGCCTGCGGAGAGCACCCGGCGCCTTATCAATCTCAAAATCACCCGACCATGCCAGTCAAAAGACAGCTCTTCCGCCTTAAGCAGCGCCACATCAATACCCTGTCGCATTATTATGTCAAATAGGCGGTTAACCTGCGCATCGCTCAGACGTTCATAAAACCGGCGCGCCCAGTAGCCCATCTTCAACTCCCACCCCAGCCTCTTTTGCCACGCCCGTTCATAGCTGGCCAGGCTCCGCGCCGAAAGGTCATCGTTCTCCAGCGCCCGGTGAAGAGAGTCGGCGGCTATGTCGGCGCAGAGCACACCGTAGTAGATGCCGCCCCCGGTGGTGGGTTTCACCTGTCCGGCGGCGTCCCCGACCACTACCAGGCGGTCGCCATAAGTCCGCGGGGGTGGCTTTAACGAGACCCCGCGATACTTTATCTCCGACGGGGTTGAAACGACCTTACCCTGCGCTACCAGAAGCGCTACCAGCCTTCTCAGATAAAGCCCGGGGCTATGGCGTGACAGCAGCCCAACTAGCGCCTTGCCGGGCCTGGTTGGTACCAGCCAGGCAAAAAAGCCGGGGGCCGCCTCCCGGCCAAAATAGACCTCCACCTCATCTACATTAGCATCCACCTCAGCCTGTGCCCCCGCCGCAAAATCGCCGACCTTACCCAACCCCAACCGGCCGGCCAGACTGGAACCGAAACCGGTAGCTACAACGGCTACCCTTGCCTCTATGTCCAGGCTCTTTCCCTGCCGGCCTGCCGCAGCTATCACTCGGTCGGCCATGACCTGTACATCAGTGACGCGGCTGCCCATCAGGTATTCCGCTCCCCTGTCCTGCGCCCGTTTCGCCATCAGCAGATTAAAGGCCGGCCGGTCAATCACACAAGCCTGCGTTTCCGGCCGCCACAGCCTGATTTCCTTCCCCGCTGGTGATATCAACCGGCCGCTGTTCAAACAGCGTAAGATAACCGATTCATCGAGGGTCAGATAATTGACACACTCCCGGCTGATTATGCCGGTGCAGCAGACCGGCTCCCCAATGTCTGCCTTCTGCTCGAGCACTACCACCTTATGCCCCCAAGCGGCCAGTTTACCCGCTACATGGCTACCCACCGGCCCACCACCGACCACTATCACGTCATAACGCTTCACGACCCGGTACTGCCTTTCTGCAATATAAGCTGCAAGTCCTGGCGGCTGGTCATAACCGCCGCTGTATCCAGAAAGTCTTTAAGCGAGACGCTCTTGCGTCTCAACTCCCTTAGCTCCACCCCGATGGGGCTGATGGAGGTAGGACTGTCCGCATATGTCCCGTGAAAGGCGAAATAGGCCTGGTTGAGCTTGCGGATATAATAGCCTTTTGAGGCCAGGAACTGCCGCTGCTGCTCCATAAAAGCCTCTGCCTGGTCAATGTCCCCTTTCGCCAGGTACTGGTCAACCGCCCTTCTGATATCTCGCATCGCCGCGTTAAAGTCGAACGCTGGCGCTGGCTTTGGCGGCGCACCTTGACCGGGATAGTATTTCTGGTAGACTATATCGCTAATCTCCTTGCCGACCATGTTGGCGACCGTCTCATTCATGGTGGCGATGTCATAGTTCTGCACCACCCCCATGACATCGAACACATAGCGTATACCCAGCGGGGTGAAGGCAAGATATTGATGCGTCCATTCGTGGGCTATGGTCTCGGCGGTAAATCTCAGGTCGGCGTCATCGGTCACAAAACTGGGATAGGTGCCCAGGCCCCCAAGTTCCACCACCAGCGAAGAAACGCCCAGTTTATCGACCTGCTCCTCTACGGATTCCATCTGCCTGACGTCCATGTTGGGCTGGAGCGTCATTCTCCGGATAGTCTCTATTCGGTCCCTGGGAGAGACTATCAGCTCATGCGGCGGCACTGTCAGTTTGAAAGCCAGCGGGGGAAAGTTGACCGGCAATTTGACGTATCTATCAGCGGGATTGTATATTCCCTGTTGATTCAGCGTTGCCCTGATTTGCCTGGCCAGGAGCCCGGTTACGGTAGGGTCTAAGGCCGTCCGCTGCTTCAGCAGCTTATCGACATCCGCCTGAAGGGAAGCCAGGTCACCG
>JAUYDJ010000105.1 GCA_030690025.1 Chloroflexota bacterium
TCCCGACCATACCGTCAGGCTGCCATCGACTTCCCAGCTGGCGATACAGGTGTGCGGTTCGAAGGCAACCTGCTGCATGCGGGCGGTGGTGAAGCGGTTTTCCATGATTAAATCGGCCTCACGGAAGCCCTTTTCAACATCACCGTGGCGGACACGGTAATGATTGCATACGTTGGGCCTATCCAGCTCCAGGCGGACGGTAGGCACCGCCTGTTCATAAGAGGGCAAGTCGGGATGGAGTACTGCCGGGGGACTTGTCCCCCACGCCTCCACCACGTCAAACACCGCCGGCAGCTCCTCGTAGTTCACTTCAATTAATTCTACGGCTCTCTCCGCGATTTCAAGGGTGTCCGCCGCCACAGCAGCCACTCCCTCCCCAACATATAAGACCTCGCCGCGCGCCAGCACATGCTGGTCGAAGGCATACCTCATCGCTCCGCAGCGTTTCGCCGGCACATCTTTGCCCGTGATTACCGCCCGGACACCCGGCAGCGCCGCTGCTTTTGAGGTATCGATGCTCACAATCCGGGCGTGGGCATGGGGACTGCGTAAGACCTTGCCGTAGAGCATCCCGTGCATTCTGACATCCGAGCAGAACTTGACCCTGCCGGTTACCTTTTCCAGGGCATCCACCCGCGGTACGCTGGTGCCGACTACCGAGTATTTAGTCATCCTGCCATCCCCCAAAACCTAATCTACCGTTGGAGTTTGCTCGAATTCTAGCAAGTCCTATAACATGTGTCAAACCGGTTCGGTCCCTTTTACTCAATCTTAGTTGTCTCGGTGTCATTGCGAGCGAAGCGAAGCAATCTCGATGGGTGGAGAATGAGATTGCTTCGTCGCTATTCTCCTCGCAATGACAACCATGATTAAGCAGAACCATTCGGTCAGGACTCTTGACAACCAGTGCTGGAATGCATAAGCTGGATTAGGCATAGATAACAGGAGGTCTACATGCCCGGAAACCAGGAGTTCCCCAGGTTTACGGCCGCCGCCGTCCAGGCCGGTCCTATTGTCAGGGACGCCCCCGAGTGGTTTGACCTGAAAGGACCACTGGACAAGGCCGTCAGCCTCATTACCGAGGCCAGCAAGGAGGGTGCCCGGCTAATCGTTTTCTCCGAGACCTGGCTGCCCTGCTACCCTTACTTTTGCCTCGACCTGGCCGACCGCCGCGGCTTCAACGAAATCTGGGCGCAGCTGCTCTGGAACTCCATTGAGGTGCCTGGCCCAGAGGTTGAAGTTCTGTGCCGGGCCGCCAAAAAGGCCAACGCTTACGTGGTCATGGGACTGAACGAGCGCGACAAAGTCTACCCGGGCCGGATGTATAACTCTATCCTCTACCTGGGCCCGCGCGGCGAAATCATCGGCATGCACCGCAAGATATGCATCACCGTGCAGGAGCGCTTATTCCACACGCCGGGTGACGGCGGCGACAACCTGAAAGCCGTATTCGATACCGGGATAGGCAAGCTGGGCGGCTCGATTTGCGGCGAGCATACCCAGTACCCCCTGCTCTACAACTGGCTCATGCAGGGCATACAGGTACACTGCTCGCTGTGGCCGGGCAAGGCCGGCATAGAAAACTATGTAGATATCGCCACACGCTCGCTGTGCCGTATCGGGCATACCTTTGGCATACTCAGCGCTACCTACATGCCGGAAGAGGCCAAGCCCAAAAAGTTCTACTCGAACTGCGCTTTCAATTCGCCGAAGTCGCTACGCGGCGGCAGCGGCATAGTCAATCCGGAAGGAGAGTATATTGCCGGGCCGGTCTACGACCAGGAAACCATCGTCTACGGAGATATAGACCTGGCTGAGTGCGACCGGACCCGCTTCGCCAACAATACCACCGGCTACTATGCCCGCTGGGACCTGCTCAACTTGAACGTAAATCAGGCCACCTATCAACCCCTGGTGCCAATGGAAGCGAAGGTAGCTTCGCCGGCGCCAGAATCGGAGCAGGTAAAGGGCCTGGAGGCGCGTATCAAGCAGCTTGAAGAGCAAATCGCCGCGCTTACGCGCAAAAAGAAGGCTACTGAGGAAAAGTAGCCTGTCGGGAGGCGGTCCAGATGAAATGCCCGGTCTGCCAGGTTGACATGATAGTGGTCGAGCACAAGAAGATTGAGCTCGATTACTGTATCCGCTGTCACGGCGTCTGGTTTGACTCCGGCGAGATAGAGCTGCTGCTGGCCACGCTGAAAGCCGACCACGCTATGGAATCTCTCTTTGCCCCGCAGCGGACCGGAGTGACCGAGAAGGCACGGAAATGCCCCATGTGCGGCAAAAAGATGAAAAAAGCCCGGCTCGGCGAAGGACCACCGGTGCTTATTGATACCTGCCCGCAGAACGAAGGCCTCTGGTTTGACGGCGGTGAGCTTGGCCGGGTCTTAGATGAAATTGCCCGGACGCCGGCTGGGAAATCGGAGGTGGTCTCTTTCCTGAACGACGTGTTTCCGGCTGGAGCCGGGAAGCGCGGTAAATAGAGTCACGGAGGTACTTCATGAACATTGCACTCTGGGTAATCATCGGCATCATTATCATCCTTTTCCTGGTTTTTATCAGCACTTACAACGGCCTCATTGGGACGCGCAACCAGACTAAGAACGCCTGGGCGCAGATTGACGTCCAACTCAAAAGACGGCATGACCTCATTCCCAACCTGGTCGAGACCGTCAAGGGCTACATGCAGCATGAGCGCGCCACGCTGGAGGCAGTGACCAACGCCCGTAACCTGGCCCAGGCCGGGGTAAGTGCCGGCCCCGGTGCACGGGCCAAGCTCGAAGGCGAGCTGAGCGGCGTCCTGGCCCGCCTGCTGGCCGTGGTGGAAAGATACCCCGACCTGAAGGCCAACCAGAACTTTCTGGCACTACAGGAAGAGCTGACCTCCACCGAGAACAAAATAAGTTTTGCCCGTCAGTATTACAATGATTCCGTCTTAAGGTACAACAACCAGATACAGATGTTCCCGTCCAATATGGTTGCCAACATGACCGGTTTCAAAGCCGGCGAGTTCTTTGAAGTTAAAGCCGCCGAGGAAAGAGAAGCCCCCAAAGTCAGCTTCAAGTAGATAAGGTGCCTGGCCATGTGGGAACAGATTAGGTCTAATCAGATAAGGTCGGTGCTGCTGGTCGCCCTGATGGGCGTCCTGCTGCTGGCGCTGGGCTATTTTCTGGGGCTTTACTTCTTTGGCGATGCTATCGCCGGGCTGATTATTGCCATTGTTGTCTGGGCATTCATGAACCTCATCGCCTTCTTCCAGGGGGACAGCATCCTGCTGGCGGTATCCGGCGCGCGAAAAATCACTCGCGACGACCACCCCCGCCTATACAACATCGTCGAGGAGATGAAAATCGCCTCGGGACTGCCGGTCATGCCCGATATCTACATTATCGATGACCCGGCCATGAATGCCTTCGCTACCGGCCGGGGCCAGAACCGGGCCGCCATCGCCGTTACCTCGGGACTGCTGCAGAACCTCAACCGCGACGAGCTACAGGGGGTCATTGGCCACGAAATGTCCCATATCCAGAACCGGGACGTGCTGCTCATGTCCCTGCTGAGCGTAATGCTGGGCAGCATCGTCATCCTGGCCTGGTATGCCTCACGTTTCCTGTTCTTTACCGGCGGCAGCGGCAGCCGGCGGCGGGGCTCGTCAGGCGGAGGTAACCCTGCCCAGCTGATTATTCTTATTGTCGGCCTTGTACTGATGATACTGGCGCCAATCCTGGCCCAGCTGATTTACTTTGCCGTTTCCCGGAAGCGGGAATACCTGGCGGACGCTTCCTCAGCGCTCTACACCCGCTACCCGGAGGGGCTAGCCTCAGCGCTGGAAAAGCTGGCCACCTCCAACACCCAGGTCAAAGCGGCCAACCAGGCTACCGCGCCCATGTACACCATCAACCCCTTCCAGAAGAAGGGTATGTCCATGAGCGACGTCACCAGCACCCACCCGCCGATAGCGGAGAGAATCCGCATCCTGCGCTCGATGGCCGGGGTTTCACCGGCCGACTACGAGCAGGCTTACCGCAAGATAAAGGGTAAAGGGATTATGCCGCCCTCCGCCCTGACCGCCGCCGGTACGGTGGGCATAAGAGCG
>JAUYDJ010000111.1 GCA_030690025.1 Chloroflexota bacterium
TATACTGAAGGACCTCGAAACCATCCCCGAAGTCAGGTCGGTAGACCGGGTGAGAGGTGCTTGCGACCTCCTGGTCGAAGTGGAAGCCCCCATCAGGATGATTTTCGTCGCCAACAAGCTGATGGCCAAGGACTGGGTCAAACGCCTGTACGTCCTCAAGGTTGAGCCTTTCGGGACTGAAGAATACCAGGGTCTCACCATGGATGAACTCCAGAAGCTTCAGAGAGTCATCCCGGCAAAAACCGCCTGAACCCGGCCGGTCTCAAGCCGCGGAAAGGAGCATCAAATGGGAACTAAAGCCTACTTCATGGTCAACATGGACCGAAAATATAGCCAGGACGGGCATTATCTGGATGCAGTGAGCGAACTGGAAGCAATGCCCGAGGTAGAATCGGTCGAGACGGTCAGCGGGGTGTGTGACCTCCTGGTCAAGGTAGACGCTCCGCTAAGAGTAATCTCGGTGGCGAACAAAATCAGCGCCAGGAAATGGGTCAAGAGCCTGCATGTGCTCAAGGTCGAGTACGCTGAACCCGCCGAGGTCCCCCAGGCAGTCACACCGGAATCGGTCAAGGCAGAAGCCACTCTCCCCAGATAGTAAAAAGGAGGTGCGCCATGAAAGCCATAGTCGCAATTACCGGTCCACTGAAGGGTCTGGGTTACATCATCGCTCTGCCTGTCTTCGCGGTTGTCGCCGTCCTGCTGCTCACGGCACGCCGGCTGGCGATGGCGCTGCGGGCATAACCGGAAGAGGATAGTGAGAAGGGAGGCAGATGGAAACCAAAGCTTACCTGATGATTAAAGTAGACCGGGAAAACGGCAACGGTCACACCGCCGAGTTAGTCAAAGAGCTTGAGGCAATGTCTGAGGTGGAGGCCGTTATCCCCGTCTCCGGGAAATATGACCTGATGGCCGTGGCCACCGTGGACACCCCCAAAAAGGTAGCGGGTGTAGCTGACCAGATACAGGCCAAGGACTGGGTCAAAGGGCTGCATATTCTCAAGGTAGAAGCGGCGGTACCCAATCCCTTTCTCGATGAGGTCCTTGCCACACCCGGTGGCGAGACACTGCGCCATTGCCACCAGTGCGGCATGTGCTCCGCCTCCTGTCCCAACGTCGGCCAGATGGACTATTCGCCGCGGAGAATAATCGCCCTGGTGCGGGCGGGCCGGCGTTTTGAGGTGCTGTCGAGCAACACCATGTGGACCTGCGCCTCCTGCTACCTGTGCACGGCCCGCTGCCCCCAGAATGTCAAGATTACCGACATAATGCATGCCCTGGAGCGACTATCCGTCCGCCGCAGCCTACAATACGGCAGAAACACCGCCACCATGTACAAGATATTTATTGACACCATTAAGAGTAATGGGGTTATTTGCGAAGTGGGCATGATGAGCAAGTTTTACTTCTCGACCATACTGACCGGAAAGATGAACCCGTTGATTGTGTTCAGGATGTTACCAGTGGCTGCGAAGCTGCTGTCTCACCGGCGTATGCCGATAAGAGCCGCAAAAATGAAAGAGCAAAAGCAACTTAATGCCATTCTGAAAAAAGCCCAGGCGCTGGGAGGTACACAATGAGGGAATACGGCTATTTCCCGGGCTGCTCCGCTCACAAAGGCACCGGAATAGCCTTTGGAGTATCGACTCGCGCCGTTGCGGAAACCCTGGGAATGAATCTAATTGAGCTGGAGGACTGGAACTGCTGCGGCTCGACCCCCTATACCTCGACCAATGAGCTTGAGGCAATCTGCATTGCCGCCCGTAACCTGGCTCTGGCGGAGAAAACGGGCCTTGACCTGGTGACGCCCTGCAGCGACTGCTACATAATACTGAAGCAGGCTAACACCGAGCTTAAGGCCTACCCCGACCTCAAGAAGAAGGTTGATGCTTGCCTGGCCGCCGGCAACATGGAATACCAGGGCAAAATCCAGGTACGCCACCTGTTCGAGGTTATCTACAGCGATATCGGGCTTGAGTTTATAAAGTCCAAAGTGGTCAATCCCCTCAAGGGGTTGAAGGTGGCCGCCTACTACGGCTGTCAGATGATTCGCCCGGAATGCAGCTATGACGATATCCACAATCCGAAGTCGCTCGACCGGTTCATGGCGGCACTCGGCGCCGAGCCGGTCTCCTTCCCCATGAAAGACCGCTGCTGCGGCGGTTCCATGATTATACCTGAACTGGACCTGGCGCTGGGCCTGGTCTACAAATTGCTGGAGAGCGCCGCCTCAAATGGCGCCCAGTGTATTACCACCGTCTGCCCGCTGTGTCAGACCAATCTGGATGCCTACCAGGGCCTGGTCAACCGGAAGTTCAGGACCAGGTTCAGCATTCCAGCGCTGTTCTTCACCCAACTGATGGGCATAGCCTTTGGTATTGACCCCGGTGCACTGGCCCTGGACAGGTCAATAGTCCCGGCGGACAGATTGCTGTCAGGATTCATCAAGGTACCAGCCGCATAGACTGGAGGGACAATGATGGAGAATGGGAACAGGAAAATAGGTGTGTATGTGTGCCACTGCGGCAGCAATATCGCCGGGGTGGTAGATGTTGAAGCCGTTACCGAGTTCGCCAAAACCCTGCCCGGTGTAGCCGTGGCCGCCAGCTATCAATATATGTGCTCGGAGCCGGGGCAGGAGCTAATCAAGCAGGATATCAAGAACCTGGGGCTTAACCGGGTGGTAGTGGCATCCTGCTCCCCCACCATGCACGAGCGCACCTTCCGCGAGGCCTGCGAGAGCGCCGGGCTTAACCCCTATCTCTTTCAGATGGCCAATATCCGTGAGCACTGCTCCTGGATAACTGAAGACCACGCCAGCGCCAC
>JAUYDJ010000170.1 GCA_030690025.1 Chloroflexota bacterium
GAAAAGAAGGAATTCCTGCGGCTCGTGGTAGAACGGATCTGGGTGGACAAGAGTAACAACCTGGAAATAGAGGTGATCATTGCGAGCGAAGCGAAGCATCCCACCGGTGTCATTTGTGAAACCCCCCTCTCCTTTAAGGAGAGGGGGAAATTATAAAGAAGGGGGCTTCGCCCCCTCTTGGACTCTCCCAACTTGCCCTCGTTTGGGTTACCCTTGTTTACTCCGCTGTTCCTGTATCAGCCTTTCCCCATATTCCAGCAGCAGTCTGGCACGCTCCGGGGAGACCTTTTTTGTTTCCAGGTAGGTTTTGAGGGCGTCAATGGGGGTCATGCCTTCGGCGGTGAGGCTGCCCAGCCTGAGGCGGCTCTCCCGTTTGACGTCGCGGGCGATAGTCGCGTAGTGGGCCTCTTTGAGCGCCTCCCTGAGCTCGGCATCTCTCAGCCCGGCTTCACTCTGCGCGGTAAGGCTAATCTGGAGCCGGACGATGGCATCCCTGATTTTGTCTTTCTGTTCGGCGATGGCTTTGAGCACGGTTGCGGTGGGGTCGGGGTCAGTGGGCTCGATGGTGACGTTGATGGTAAGAAAGCGGCGCGCGGTCAACGGGTGGAAGTCGAAGGTAACGCATCTCTTACCGGCGCTGTCCTCAATTTCGACCAGGTAGAAGCCCTTATCGTCGCTTTCTTCGCTGAAGTCGACTCGCTCCAGGCTGCCAGCGTAGACCACCGGCGGACTTTCCGAAAGCACCTGGCGCTTGTGGATATGGCCCAGGGCGATGTAATCAAAGGCAGGGTGGGCCACGTTGCTCAGCAGCATTACGTGCTCCTGCCCGATGGTCATCAGGCTCTCCGAGCCGACCTTAGCCCCGGCCACCCAGACATGGGCGGCCAGTATGGCGGGCAGCGTCGGGTCAAGCCCCGGTATGAACTCCGTAATGACGTTGGTCAGCACCTGCTGTAATCTCTGGTTGATTTGGTCGAAGGTGAGGTTGCGGGTGTCTTCCTTGCTGAGCAGGGCGCTGCGTCTGAGCCAGGGCAGCGCGACCACCTGCACCGCGCCGTGCTGCGTGGGGATGCGGTAGACATCGGGACGGTTGGCGACATAGACGTTCTCGACGGCCAGGGTCGCAAAGATTTCCGTGCTCGTCGCCCGGCCGGCGGCGTTAGGCGTATCGTGGTTGCCGGTGAGCAGGAAAATAGGGATGCCGCTCGCGGAGAGGCGGCTGATGCGTCTGGCGAACTCGCGCTGCTGGGTCTGGGTCGGCTCGCGGCTCTTGTAGGCGTCGCCGCAGAACAGGACGAGGTCGACCTTGCTTCCGATGGCGTAGTCCACGAGCTGGTCGAGGGCTTTGAGGCAGTCCTCAAGGCGCGTGGACAGGCCGGTCTCCGGGTTGATATGGCCGTAGTTTTCCACGCCCAGGTGAAGGTCGGCGAAGTGGAGAATCTTCAAGCTGATTGTCTAGCTCCTTTTCCCCTCATGAAAGTAGAATGCCCTCGAGAGAATTATTCACGATGCGCTTTTTGATTTGGACGGGGTCTTCACTGTACAGGCCAGTCTTTTCGGCGAACTCACAGAAAGGCCCGCCATAGAGGGTGAACCGATTGCAGAGCCATTCTTCTTTATCCCAGTTCTCAGTGCCGAAGGCGATGAAGCCGCCCACCATTGTTGTCCGGGGTAAGACCAGAGGTTCGAGCCCCCTGGAATTTCGTGCGGCATTATGCCCGGCAACGACGCCCGGCACGATTGCCTCTCCGATGCCGTTAATCCCGACTTTCTCACTGGCAACAAATAGATTAGCTATTCCCTTTACCCTCAGGGCCTCATCCCTGGGCGTAAGGGCCATATAGCGCACCGCGTTGCCGATAGTCCCGGCAAACGGTTCGGCATATATCGCGTTTTCCAAGCCGGGTATGCGGCGAAGTTCCTCCAGGGGGGTATAACCGCCGGCAATTCGCTTGGCCACGAATCCGATATCGACGAGGAGCGCATTCTCGGCGAACCCGGCGTCTATGTTAGCTGAGGCCGTGATATTCCTGGTGCGTTCATAGTTAACGAGTGCCTTCGGTATGGGTATACAGATAATTCCGTTCCTCTCCAGTTCTTGCCTGATTTCGGCGGACAGGCTTTCCTTGAATAGCGCATAGGCGGAGTTAGTCGGGCCATAAGTGCCGTCCCGCTTCTTACCCTTCAGTTCTTTAACCCCTGCCTTGGCTGCTATGCTAACCCTGTCGCCGAAGGCGGGACAGCGCTGGAAACACATGGCACAGCCGCGCCCGTAAGTGCGGCAGTTGCTGACACCGCCGGCGCCTCCGGTAGCATCCACGAAGGCGTCAGCGGACAGGTGAGAGCCGTCGTTGAGAACCAGCGCCTCAATCCGGTTCCCTTTCATTACCACATCCGTAGCACGGCACTGGACTTTTACCTTTACCCCGATTTTTTCGAGTCCCTGCCTGAGCCCGGGGCCGAGTTTGGTGGCATCGTAGAGGTCTTTCATCGCCCCGTTTGGTCCCGGCCAGGGGAACTTCACGTCCCGGTGCAGCGTACAGCCATCGATAACCTGAAATATATCATAGCCGCCCATCAGTTTGAGCTCTTCCCGCACCGGGAAATACTTGTGGTCAACCACGCCGGCGAGGAGCCCCCATCCTCCCAGAACCTCGGCGCGCTCAATCAGGGTAGTCGCCGCCCCGGCTCTAGCGGCGGCGGCCGCGGCGGCACACCCGCTCAATCCCCCACCGACTACGACAACTTCAGCCATTGGTACCCCCCTTCAAACCTCCCCGTTTGATAGATTCCTAAGAGATTGCTTTGTCGCTGCGCTCCTCGCAATGACCGCCCGTCTGTCATTGTCGGGCTTCAGCCAGAAGGTTCAGCCTGAAGGCTTGACCCGACAATCCAGACCTCCCCTCTGGATTCCAGCTTTCGCTGGAATGACACTAACCCTATTGTCATTCTTGAGTCCCGATGGAATCGGGACGAAGAATCTGCCCTTTCTTTGACGGATTCTTCAGTCGTCCGCCTGCGGCGTCCTCATTCAGAATGACACAATAGCCTGAAACATATTTTGTGCAATGACACTTATGTCGCGGTTTTCCAGACCTGGGCGCCCGGC
>JAUYDJ010000024.1 GCA_030690025.1 Chloroflexota bacterium
TACCTTCACCACTCATTATACTTTGCTGGAGTTCCTGGTATGATGCCACCTTTCCCCCTCTATTTGACCAGTCGTTCGTCAGCCCTTTTGACAATGCGCTCCATTTCCGCGATTGCTTCTTTGGGCAATTCGGGCTGTGGCAGGTGTTGCTTAAGCTCCCGGTATTTATTTAACGCCCGGGTATACAGGTCTTGCGCACCCTCTGAATTCCAGGCCTCCCAGGTCCTGCTGGCAAACAGGTCGCTGCGCAATGCCTCACGGCAGTGCCGCAGGGTGTGCGTCCGTTTCAGGAAATGGTCGCCAGGAGTGGTATTCAGAATCTCTTCCCAGGCAAGGGTATCATTATTCACCGTCACGCCAGACTTAGCTCGCTTGAGCATGCCGGCGACAGCATCGTCAACGATTAGCTGTACCGGGCTGTTGGCGGCAAGGGCGTTCAGCCGCCCAGCTGCCCCTAGTATATCAGCGCCAGCCTGAGAGATAATGGCGGCCTTAAGCGATGTCTCGACCATGAACTGACCATCCGGGACAAAAGAGTCTGTCCCGAACCCAAGTGTGTGTGTGGGAATATGAAAGGCATCCTTCATAAATTGTGTCGCCGCCGCCGAGCCGAGAATAGACTCAATGCTTGCCGTCAGGCTTCGGCCGTTGAGCATATCCAGAGCATAGAAATTAATCGTCCCGATGACGGGCAATCCAGGCTTAATCAGCTGGCTCATCACCAATACGGTCAGCACCTCGATACTGGCCAATAGTACCGTGCCAGCAATGGTAATCGGAGAGGTTGCCCCGGCACTAGGCAAGGCGGCCGCTGCTACCGGCACCCCGGAGCGTGCGGCCTGGATAATTGCCTCAATGTCCATGTCCTTGAAGACAAACGGGGTGGTTGGGGAAGAAAGTATGGCTATCTGCGGCCGCTGGCTTAAGGCCTCGACTGTGCCAGCTACTGTCTGGGCCAGTTCGAATAGATATTCGAGACTCTGCAAGCTATGTGGCTGGACGACTACCGGTTTAGTGGTGTTTTCCAGAATAGCTTTGAAGGAATGTATATCGGCGGTCTGCACCGGGACATCGCGTGGGGTAAGAAAACAACCGATATCTATGTTGCTCAGCGCTTCGGTAAGCTGCCCCCACTCTTTCACGTCGGCCAGGGTCATATCACGGCAGGCATTAGTGGCCGGGTCAAGGTAGCTACGGGCGCCGGTGTTAGCCCGCACGTAGAATAGCCCGGCGGGGTGGGGTAGAACGGCGTCATATTTTTTGTCGCGGCCTGCCAGAATCAGATTGCGTGGGACGCTACGTAACGCCGACTCGATTATGTCCAAGGGAAAGGTGACATGTTTCTTGTCAAAATTGACTCTTGCGCCGGCCCGGTCGAGAAGTTGCAAGCCCTGCGGGTGAGTCACCTGCACTGCCTTGTTCTGTAGAAATTCAAGGCACTTATCATAGATAGCTTCAACTTCTTCGCTTGAAAACAGCCTAAGTTGCGAATTCATTGGCTGAACCCTCCGGACTTGGGGGATTATTGAGCTGCCCCGAGAGACCAGACTACCTTCCCATTATGTTTGGTAACCAGGTCACCACCGGCGGCGCAAAAAGCATAATAACAATGGCCAATACACCCATAGCGAAGAAAGGCATCCCGGCAAGAATAATTTTGGTCATGCTGATGTCAGGGGTAAGCCCTTTCACTACAAAGAGATAAAGTCCAAAGGGTGGCGAGATACCGCCCATCTCAATATTAACCATCATCATTATGCCGAACCATATCGGGTCAAAACCCAGAGCCATAATGATGGGGAAATAGATAGGGACGGTAATCATCAGCATCGATATGCCATCCATGAGCATCCCGAGGAAGATAAGCACTAGCTGCATGGCTACCACCACTACCAGCGGGTGTACGGGGAGGCTGGTGGCAAGTTTCACCAGCTCATGGCTGGCGCCGGTGTAAGCAAGTAGACTGCTGAAGAGTGAGGAACCCATGATAATCATCATCACCATGCTGGTTACCTTAAGGGTTTCAATTATCGAGCCCTTCATTACCTTCCAGGTCAGCCCACGGTAGATGATGGCTAAAATAAAGGCCCCCAAAACCCCACTGGCCGCAGCCTCAGACGGGGTAGCCACACCAAGAAAGATTAGTCCAAGAACGAGAAAGACAATAAGACTTAAAGGCAAAATCTGTAGTAAAGACCTTATTCTGTCGCCCCAGGTGACATTAGCTGGAGCGAAGGGGGGGGCCAGTCTGGGCTGAAAGCCGGCTCGCAGTAAGATATAGGCAGCGTAGAGTGAGGCGAGCAAAAGACCGGGAATGATGCCGGCAATCAACAGTTTACCTACCGATATCTGGGCTAGAGAACCAAGCACCACTATTAGCATGCTCGGTGGAATAATGATGGCCAGCCCTCCGGCTCCCATAATCGGGCCAAGACTCATCTCATAGCTATAGCCTCTTGCTCTCATCTCCGGTACCAGAGTCGAGCCCAGTACCGCCACACCACTCATCCCTGAGCCACTCATCATGGCAAATAAAACACCAGCGGCTACAGCAACCAAGCTGAGGCTACCGGGCAGACGGCCAATCCACTTGCCGACTGCGTTCACCATGCGCTCGGCTATTCCCGATTCAAACATTAACTCGCCCATAAAGATAAATAAGGGCACTGCGGCGAGGCTGAAACTGCCTATGTTGGATTCGACGGTGGCGGCTACCAGATAGAGCTTATCAATGCCACCCATCCAGATTAGCGTACCCGCGATGTTGAGCAGCAGGAAGGCAAAGGCAACCGGCAGCCCGGAGAGGAAAAACACTACCAGCATCCCGATGATAATGAATAGGGTTACCCACCATTCCATGTTTATCTCACTCTCTTATGCCAGCAGGGCCGGGATTACTTGGCTTGAGATTCAATTGCCTAGTGCCCTTTCATAAATGTCCAGGTTCTCCTCATGAACTGAAGCACGAGGATAAAAGTGCCAATCGGCATAATCATTAAAACCGGCCACTTAGGCAAGATAAGGCCGGTGATGAACATCTGCTGTGATTGAAATGCATCCACGGTTACCTTCAAGCTGTACCAGAAGAAGACGGCGCTAAGCAGGGTCCCAACGATTGAAGTGATAGTATTTAGGATGCGCTGGTTCTTTTCGCTGAGGCAGTTCAATAAAACATCTATCTTGACGTGGCCTTCTTTAGCCAGCACCCACGCCGCCACTGTGAAAGTGAGGTAAATGAGGCCATAACAGGTGAAGTCAGCCACCCAGTTAGTAGGGCTATTCAGGAAATACCGCACTACCACCTCGTAGTTGACCGATACCGTGATAAAGACCAGGACAACGCCGCCCAAGATGGTGCTAAGTTTAAGCACACAATCCAGCATGCGGTTTAGCATAGGCCGCGCCCCCAAAATGCAGAATTCTGGCCCCGTAGCCTCAGCTACGGGGCCAGATGCGTCAGCTAAACAGGCCTACTTCCAATCGTATGGAGGCCAGACCACCTTCTTGGGTGGATAGAACTGCTGGGCAATCTTGATTAGTTCCTCAGCATTTTCTGGAGCGAGCTGGCGCAAACGAGCACCGGCAAACTCCCATTGCATCTTCTGTACCTGCCACCATTCATCGTCGGTGAAGACGATGGGCTGAACGCCACCCTTCCTCAGCAGCGGTTGCTCCAGGGCTGCTTCCTTGCTGAAGACGCCATATGACTCTTCGTCAACCTTCTTCACCGAGTTGACGATTACGTCCTTGACATCTGCAGGCAGGGCATCAAACCAGGCGGCATTGACGTAGATAAGATGGCTGTCCACGTTCCAGAAGGGCGGGTAAATCTGGTACTTCAGCACTTCCTGAAGGGCATAGCCTACGTTCCCCATCGCTGGGAGGCAGGCGCCGTCAACTACGCCGGTCTGGAGAGACGTGTAGAGTTCACCCATTGGAATGCTGACGGTGGCCACGCCCAGGGCTTTCATCACGGATTCGTAGGTGGGGGTGCTCCTGATTTTTAGGCCCTTCAGGTCGGCGAGGGACTTGACCGGTTTCTTGGTGAATACGTTGAAGGTGTAGTAGCTTGGGGCACCGAGGATGGCAACGCCAATCCTCTTGCGGGCCATTCTGTCCAAGGCCGCGATAAGGCCGGTCTCACGCTGCTGCACTGCCGTGGCGCCAAAGGTCATCCACTGCGCATCCGCCTCGGGGAAAAGGCTCAAGCCATATGAACCGGGCGCATTCAGGAAGTCGATGGTACCGGACTTGACTGCCTCAAGCTGTTGTCCGGTCGCGTACACCTCGGCGCCACCCATATCCTTGAAGACTACCTTGCCCTGCCCCATCTGGTTGCCAAGCTCAATCTGCCGGCGGTAGGTGGAAGACATATTGTTGTCAATGGGGAAGGGTCTCAAAGCTCTGACTGTGATTGTCTTAGCGGCTGGAGTCGGGGTGGGTGCCGGTGCTGGCGCCGGCTTAGCACAGGCCTCGAGGAAGGGAAGTACTAAAAGCAGCAGACCAATAATTAATACCATAAATAAAACTTTTTTGCTCATTCTTCTCTCCTCAATCTTCTGAATCTACAGTTGCCGTAGAAAAACACTATATTCACATACTTACCCCTCCTGACTGCCGATCAGCTAGCCGACAATGTAGTTAAGAATAATATGCTTCTTTTCGCGGCCTGTCAAGTCTCGAGCTAGGTAGGTTCTGCTCACTCATGGTTGTCATTGCGAGGAGCGTAGCGACGAAGCAATCTCATTCTCCACCCATCCGAGATTGCTTCGCTTCGCTCGCAATGACACCGACAACTAAGATTGAGTAAAAGGGCTAGGTAATAGAGAATGCGGCTAAATAACCCTCCTGAATGGCATCAAATATCTTTCGCGGTCTGACACAATCGCCAACTGTGCAGACCTCAGGCATTCCATCCCCGCTAAACTTCTCGACCAGGCCAGGCTGAGGGGCCAAGCCGATGGCCACTACAATACTATCGGCGGCAATCTCCTGCCGTCGGCTGGACCTGTCCACAATCACCGCGCCTTTATCCAGGACTGTTTCTACCCTGGTACCAGTGTGAACCGTGACTTTCTGCTTGCCCAGTCTCTCCTGATACACGATTCTGTCGAGCACCTCCACCCCATTCATGAATTCGTCCAGGAGTTCGACGAAAACGACCTCCTTACCCTGTTCGGCTAGGAAAATGCCTGTCTCGGTACCAACTACCCCCCCGCCCACAATCATTACCTTCTGCCCAACTGGCGCTTTGCTCCGCAGTACCTCAAGCGCCCCGACGACAAGCGGTTTATCCGCACCGGGTACATCCAGCTTTATCGGCGTTCCGCCTGCCGCTAAGATTACAGCATCAAACCTTCCCTTTTTGATAGTGCCGGGCGTCGCTTCTTGTGTCACGACTTTAACCTTAAGGTTATCAAGTTGGCGGGTATAGTAGCTGATCAGCCGCTTAAGGTCGGGTTTAAAATCCGGCGCTGACGCCTCAATCAGGGCCCCGCCAAGTTGCCGTTTTTCGTAAAGTGTGACGTCATGCCCACGTAGGGCACTCACTCTCGCTGCCTCCATCCCCGCCGGACCACCGCCAATCACGGCTATCTTCTTAGGGGATTTGACTGGGGTAAGTACCAGCTCGTCCTCTCTACCCAGTTGCACGTTTACCGTGCACATGATTGGTCGGCCCTGCTTCTGCGACCGGTAATGGCAACCATCATTACAGCGAATACAGGGGATGATATCTTCGACTCTGCCTTCCTTAGTTTTGCGTGCCCAGTAGGGGTCGGCTAGCAGGCCGCGGGCCATGGCCACAAAATCTGCCTGACCCTTTCTTAAGACCTCTTCAGCGACTTCGGGCATGTGTAATGAGCCTGATGCGATAATCGGGATATTGACCTCTTTTTTGACTGCTTCCGCCAGGAAGACAAGCGGGCCGAAGGGTATAGCCTCGGTGCTTTCCCGTGGTAACCTGGCTTCATAGTTACCAGCGGATATGTGTAGCACGTTAACGCCCAGTTTTTCCAGTGCCTTAGCCACCTGAATAGTTTCTTCGATGACGATGCCGCCTGGTAGAAAGTCAGTGCCGTTCAGTCTTATGCCTATCGGATAGTCGGGCCCGACCTTACGCCTCATGTCGGCCGTCAACTCAAGCAGGAACCTCATACGGTTTCCCAGAGAACCGCCATATTTGTCGGTGCGCTTGTTGCTACGCGGAGAGAGGAAGCCGCTGGGCAGGTAGCCATGCGCACCGTGCACCTCGACCATATCGAAACCGGCTACCTGTGCCCGGCGAGCGGCGTCACCGAAGGCCTTCACAATCTCCTCTATCTCCTGGATAGTGAGCGCTTCAGGCACAAATTTCCCCTTAAGCTCGAAGTCTTCAGATGGAATCGCCGACGCAGCTTTTATGGGTGGGATACCCAGACGCCGCTGCCGGCCGCAGTGTGATATCTGCAGCGCCGCTCTGGCGCCGTATGCCTTAATTCCCTGCGCCAGCTGCGCCAGGCCGGGGACAAATGCGTTATCGTAAATAGCGAGCTGGCAGACGCCGCTCTGGCTGGCAATATTGTCCACGTAAGAGAACTCAACGATAACCAGCCCGGTTCCGCCGCGGGCAAGCTCTGAATAGTGCCGGATAATCCGTTCGGTGACTGAACCATCGCGGGCGCCGAGCAAGGTCCACGTCGGCGCCTTGACGATGCGGTTTCTGACCTCCATTTTCCCGATATGGCCGGGCTTAAATAACTCGATAAACCTCTGACTCATTCCTTCTCTTTTCTCTCAGGTCTCCTCAGGATAGGCCGCCGTCATCCGCCCTCTTAAACGGAGAATAAAGTTATAGATATCATCACCGGAACGGTATTTCGCGCGGTCATACTTTTCATAGTGCAGGATTTCCTTGACCTCCCGTCGATAGGTAGGTGCTGGTACCGATATGGGATATCCGACCGGAACTACGGTGTGAATGGCCAGCTCTACCGGCACGTCCAGAAGGGCTTTCATCCGCGGCTCAACCGTTGAGTTGACGCTTACCCACATCGAGCCTAACCCCAGTGACGCTGCCGCCAGGTGCAAAATCTGGGTCGCATTGGCCATATTCTTCAGGAAGTGGGCGAAGGGCCCGCCTTCGTTGGGCAGGAAATGGGTAATTAAGACGCTTGCCTGAACGGCTCTCGGGTCGCCGCATATGACAATGAACACCGGCGCATCCTGAAAGGACTCGATGGCACTGCTGTGGCCTCCGCGAAAGGCGGTGTGCCTCAGGTCCTTTTCCCTTGTTCTCTCAATATCCCAGGTATATTTATCCTGTTCGATAATAAGGTCGACAATCTTCTGCTGGGTATCCGGATTCTTAACGGCGATAAACTCCCAGGGCTGGGCATTACCGCCGGACATTGCCCAGCGAGCTGCCTCTACCATCTTTTCAATAGCGCCGTCGGGAATAGGGCCGGGTTTGAATTTGCGGATGCTCCGCCTGTTGCGGACTATCTCGATGAATCCATCATATTGCATGACGTCTCCTTTTCAATGTGGGTTGTTTTCGACTGTACACCATATTATCTATTAGATAGCCCACATTTGCAAAATTGACACCCTGAGCTTGAAATAATATAATAAACAAAAATCATGTTCATTTTCTGAAGAGGGGGGCAGTAGTATGGCAAGCTGGGATAATCTGTTTTCCGGACACGATAAGGAAGTCTATGATAAGGCTGGCTACGGAAGAAGAATCGGCTTCGGCAAGCAGCCGGCGCTGCTGATTATCGATGTGACTTACCCCTTCGTGGGGGATAAGCCAGAACCGGT
>JAUYDJ010000191.1 GCA_030690025.1 Chloroflexota bacterium
TTTCAGCGATGGGAGTCCTCGCGATGAATTCAGAACTAAGTTTAGCCTCTTCCAGCGAGACGGTGGCAAACGTGCCCACCTTTATCTCTATTTCGTGGCCGGGGCTGTAGTTAAGGTCAATTGCCCGTTCAATATCAACGGCAGTACCAAGCGCCACTTCGACCCTCATCTTAGATTGAGCCTCGAGGTCCTTAAGAGTGCGGATATCTTCAGGGTCGGACATAACCACCAGCAGGGAGTCGCCGATGACATCCAGCGGTATGAGGGAATGGTTTCTGGCCATCTCCTCAGGGATAAGTCTCAGGGCCCCGGGTTGGACCGTGTGCCTTTTAAGGTCGATTAGCGGAATATTCAACTGGATACTGAGAACTGCGGCTAACTGCTCAGCGGCAACCAGCCCTTTTTTAATCAATATCTCACCCAGTTTCCCACCTTGCCTGCGCTGTATATCAAGCGCATTCTCTAACTGGCTGGCGGTAACGATATTCTGCTCGACCAGAATCTCACCCAGAGGTTTTCTTCTTATCTGACTGGTAATTCCTACCGACTCGCGCTCGTTCATGCCCTTTTTACCCCCGCCCTGGTATGGTGTTTTTGTGTTTGCTCCTTAACAATGAGCTGCTGGGCCAGGTCTTTGACTGAACAAGCCATAGCACAATTGGGGCTGGATATTAGTACCAGAGTGCTATCTGGTTGAACGGAGGCTTTAATATCATAAGGAATGATTCCCAGTAAGGTAATCCCCAGACTGGCCTCCGCGTAAGGTTTCATCCTGGTAAGTTCCATCTCGGCAAATGCACCTTTTGGGTCGACGAGGACGGCACCCATTCGTTCCGACGGTATGCCGAGAAAATGTAAGACAGTAATGATGGACTTGACTCCGGTCAGGGTTTCAGGCGTGAAGTCGCTAGCCATAACCGCAAGGTCACATTGCGTCAGCATCGTCCTGGTTGTAACGGAGGGCTGAAAAGGCAGGTCGACGAGAAAGTAGTCTACCGCCTCGCCAAGCTTGCGGAACAGAAAATCAATGCTGGAGGGTAATATGTTCTGGTGGTCAGCGGAGGCCCCGCGTATGCGCAGTACGCTGACACCAGTTTGATGCAGTGCCAGAGCAGACTCCAATTCATCAGATGTCACGGTATCAATGGGTGTCTCCAGAAGGTAGGTGCTGTCTTGGGGTTCGACACCAAGCTGTTGTGATATACTTTCTTCATGGGGGCACATATCGACGGCGATAACCCGCTTACCCATCTGCGAAAGGGCGATGGCCACGTTAACTACCGCCGTGGTTGTACCCACTTTTTCTCTTGGACTGAGAAATACGATGATTTTGTAATTAGCGATGGCGTTCCGTGCCAGTAGGCATTCTATCCGGCTGATGATTTCTGATGGTACTGCCGGCTTGGTGAGATAGTCATCTGCCCCCATTTTGAATCCGGTGGCCCGGTCTGCCGGCTGCGCTCTGCCTGATAGAATCAAGATGGGTAGTTGAGCAGTCTTGCCTCCAGCCCGCAAACGGTGGCAAATCTCAAAGCCATCCATACCCGGCAGCATTACATTCAAGACCACGAGGTCAGGTTCTTCGTTCTGAGCCCTTTTTAGACCTTCCACGCCATTCTGCGCAGTGATTACCTGGTAACCATGCTGCTTGAGGACATACTCAATCAACCTCGTGGCGACGGGGTCATCATCAATTACCAGAATCTTCTTACTCATGGACACTCTCACCAACCTGACTTAAAGGTAAGGTGAAACTGAGAGTGCTGCCTTTACCTTCTATGCTCTCGGCCCATATATGTCCGCCGTGTGCCTCGACTATTTGTTTTGAGATATAGAGGCCGAGGCCAAGCCCCCCGGTCCTGGTCGAATCTGGTGCTCGGTAAAACCTTTCAAAGATGGCTGTTATATCCTCCTCGGCAATACCTACACCCTGGTCGGAGACCTGTATGAGCAGTTTACCGTTCTGGACCCCGGCCTTGACATTGATGTGGCCGCCATGATTGCTGAATTTAATAGCATTATCGAGCAGATTAAACATCACCTGTCTCAGTCGTTTCCCGTCCACTTCAATTTCGGGAAGTGTGACGGGTATATCTTCACTGATGGCAATGTTCTTTTGACCGGTCATAACAGAGAGTTCCCGCACTGCGCCCTGGATTAGGCCCTTTATCGATACGCGTTCCTTCCGTATCTCAAAACGGTCGGATTCAATAATTGATACGTCAACCAGCTCATCAACCAGGTCACGAAGGTGCTCACTCTGCTTCATTATGATAGTCAGAAATTCTTTTTGCGTGTCCGGGTCAGCTACCTTGCCACCAAGCACCAACCCGGTAAAGCCAATGATGGCGTGGAGCGGAGTACGGAGCTCGTGCAATGTGTTCGACATCTGCTGAGATTGCATCCGGTCAACCTTGCGCAGTGCTTCCCTGGCCAGCCGGGTCTCTTCTCTGGCTTTGCTCAGGGCATCCTTCAAGGTTTGCTTAGTAGTCTCAGCATGTTGCCTGGCCAGCCGGGTCTCTTCATTGGCTTTACTCAGAGCGTCCTCCAGGGTTTTCCTCATTGCCTGGGCATCCTCTCTGGTCAGCCGGGTCTCTTCATTGGCTTTGCCCACGGCGGCTTCCAGGGTTTGCTTAGTGGCTGCCGCGTCTTCACTGGCCCGCCTTGTCTCTTCTCTGGCCTTGCCCAAGGCATCTTCTAAGGTCTGCTTTGTGGCTTGAGCATCCCCTCTGGCCAGTCTGGTCTCTTCTCTGGCCTGGCTCAGGGCGTCCTCGAAGACTTGCTTCGTAGTCTCGGCATCTTCCCTCGCCAGCCGAGCCTCTTCTTGGGCTTTGTTCAGGGCGGCTTCCAGGGTTTGCTTAGTGGATGCCGTGTCTTCACTGGCCCGCTGCGACTTGTCCCTGGCCTGGCTCAAATCATCTTCCAAGGCTTGTTTTGTGGCCTGGGCATCTTCCCTGGCCATCCGGGTCTCTTCATTGGCCTTGAGTAAGGCGTTCTCCAGGGTCTTCCATGTCACCGCAGTCTTTTCCTTGTTGACCCTGATATCTTCGCTGGCTTTGGTCAGGGCGTCCTCCAGGGTTTTCTTAGTGGTTGCCGCGTCTTCACTGTCCCGCCGTGTCTCGTCCCTGGCCTTACTCAAAGCATCTTCTGAGGCTTGTTTTGTCGCCTGGGCATCTTCCCTGGCCAGCCGCGCCTCTTCGTTAGCCTTGCCCAGGGCGTCCTCCAGGGTTTTCTTGGTCGCCTGGGCATCTTCCCTGGCCAGCCGGGCCCCTTCGTTGGCTTTGATTAAGGCGTTCTCCAGGGTTTTCTTGGTCGCCTGCGCATCTTCTCTGGCCAGACGGGCCTCTTCGTTAGCTCTGCTCAGGGCATTTTCCAGGGTTTTCTTTGTTGCCTGGGCATCTTCCCTGGCCAGCCGCGCCTCTTCGGTAGCCTTGCTAAGGGCGTCCTCCAGGGTTTTCTTTGTCGTCTGCGCATCTTCTCTGGCCAGCCGGGTCTCTTCGTTAGCCCTGCTCAGGGCATCCTCCAGGGCTTTCTTCGCCGCCTGGGCGTCTTCCCCGGCCGGCCGGGCCTCTTCATTGGCCTTACGCCTGGTGATATCGCGGAGTGAGGCGAGGTAGGCAGGTTCGCCATTATACTCCGTTTTCGCCACCTGCATTTCTACGGCGCGACTTTCCCCATTTGCGGTAGTGATAGCGAACTGCTTTGTTTCACCTTCATGGTTGGGAATAAAACTGAGGCGTTCTCCGAGCAGTTGCTCCGTCTTACATGAAAGCACCGATTCCGTAGCCGGGTTGGCAAAGCGCACGATTCCCTTCTGGTCCACGATGACAACAGCGTCAGAACCACTTCTGGCGATGAAGTTGTGGAGGCTGGCTACGTTCGACTCTAAGCTGCGGATTTTCTGTTCCATTTGAGATGCGATGCGCTTACGCTCCATCGCCCGGCAGATAGAGCGCACCAGCAGACGTCCATCAATCGTCTCACCTGCTACATATTCCTGGATGCCGTCCCCAGGCAACGCAAGGTCACGTGGTTCGGCGCTACCGGAGGTTATGACAACAATGGGCACGCCAGGTGCTTGAGCATGCAGTTTAGACAGGGCATCGAGTCCCTGGCTATCCGTCATGGCCAGTTTGAACAGGAGCACGTCGATACCACCCTTGGCTAAGCGCTGTAGCCCGATGGATACCTGGTCGGTGAACTCCACAGCGAAAGCCCCGAACCCCACCTCAGCCATCGACTTATGTATGAGCTGAGCGTCCCTATGGTCCTTGCAGACCAGCAGGACTTTGGTCAGTTTGTCCTCGATTTTCGGTGGGGCTGAGGCTTTCGCATATGAGCTTCTCGTAGGAACTGTCATAGGAACTCCAATCGGGTCTTCAGCATTCACGTTTACCTTTTCCGCCGAATAGGTCGCTTATGTGACGGTTGGGAA
>JAUYDJ010000058.1 GCA_030690025.1 Chloroflexota bacterium
CAATGCCTAATCCTGCACCCGCCCCCAGGGAATTCTGGCACGTTGGCTACAAGCGGATTGCCCTCGAGGTGGACGACATGGAAAAGGCGGTGCAATATCTCAAGTCGAAGGATGTCAAAATCACGGTGCCGCCGGCCAATCTGGGCAATTCGCTCCGCGCCGAAATTACCGACCCCGATGGCCTGTCCATAGAACTGAGGGAATGGTTCAAAAAGTAAGGGCTAAGATTCGCCGATTTTGTCTTCGACAAGTGGCAGCTATGCTGGTTCCGTTCGGTTTTGGTCGCTGCTTTCTTTAACCTGTCATTGCGAGTCCACGACCTGTCGAGACGAAGCAATCTCAAACTCGGATTTATCGGGATGCTTCGCTGCGCTCGCAATGACCGGGCAACCAAATGCAAATGATACCGCTAAGCCGCCAGTTCCCCGGTCTCTTTGAGGTAGAGTCGCGCCGCGGTCACTCTCAGGTGTTTGTGGCCGAAATCGGAATCATCGGCCTTGAGCTTGCTGTAGATGCTGTTCAGGTGGTGCTCCACTGTCTTGATATCAATATAGAGGTCTTTAGCGATGGCGCCATTAGTGTGTCCCTTGGAAAGCAGGCTCATTATTTCCATTTCCCGGGCGGTAAGCTCCTTGAGGAACGGGCACTCGGGTTTGCCGCCCAGAATGCAGTTGGCCAGGTGCGGGTCGAGGGTGACCTGCCCGTGGTTGGCCGCCATGATAATGCTCAAAAGCTGCTCGATTTTGCCCAGTGACTGCCGCAGGAAAACGGCCAGGCCGCCGCCGTCACCGGCCGCCGCCAGCTTACGCAGTGATTCCATCTGGGCGCTGCCATAAGATGCGAAGAGCAGAACAATGCCCATCTGGGGATAAACAGCGCGGACTTGTTCCAGGCATTCGACAACGCTATCCTCGAGCTTGCGGGTGCCCAGCAGCAGGACATCGGGATGGCAGTTTGAAATGACTTCCGGGAGGGACGCCATATCAGACTCGTCGGCGATGCCCAGCAGCTCAATGGGCCCTTTCAAGGGCACCAGCTCATACAGGTGCCGGTAGATTTCCTCCCTCTCCACCACCAGCAGCTTCAGCGTTTTCGTTTTCGTTTCCATACAATTCATTCTCTGACCTACTTCCAGCAAAATTCCTGGTGAGTTTTGGGAAACTCGCCCCGTTTTTACAGACCTGGTTAGCGTTCCATTAATCACTATTATTATTCTACAACACGCCGGGTAGGGTTCATGGTGACCTGATTGTGACTATTGGTGGAATTTTGGTGGAGGTTTGGTGGAAAAACTAAAGACTTTTGTAGCGACTGATAGTACCTACTTGCAGAAATAGGCATCATTTGCTTGGTATCAACCCCGACAGGTCGGGACTCGGGGTAACAAACATGTTAAGTGTCATTCTTGAGTCCCGATAGAATCAGGACGAAGAATCTGGATTGTTACGCTGACTTATGCAACTGCCAGGTTCAGGCCTGGCGCTGGCCGTTGGTAGCGGGCAGCTTGGCAAACCGGTAGCCAATACCGCGTTCATTCAAGATTACCCGAGGACATTCAGCGCTGTCGCCCAGCTTCACGCGAAGCTGATAGATATACCTCTTGAGAGTGCTGCTGTCAACATACTTGGCCTCGCTCCCCCACACCTGCTGCCTGATGGATTCCTGGCTTATCACCTTGCCTTCGTTCCGGGCCAAGCAGTAGAGGACTCGGCTCTCGTTGGGGGTGAGGTGGACCCGCCCGCCATCTACAAATACCTCACGCATCGAGAAATTAATGGAGATGTTCCCGGATACCATGGGCGGCAGCTCCTCTTCCGACAGGTCGCGCATGCCGGTGCGGCGCAGGATGGCCTTGACACGGGTCAGCAGGTTAGCCGGGCTGAAAGGTTTAATAATGTAATCATCGGCGCCCATCTCCAGTCCCCGCAGCTCATCCACCTCGTCCTCGCGCACGGTGAGCACAATGATGGGCACGTCAGAGAAAAGGCGCACGTTCTCCAGCACCTCAAAGCCGGTCATGTCCGGCAGGTTAATATCCAGAATGACAATATCCGGCGACTCGGTCTCCACAGCGGCTATGCCCTTGGCGCCGGTATCGGTAGAAACCACGGCGGCGTCCGGCCAGCGGAGCCTGAAGGTGAGGAAAAGCCCCTTGATTATCTCCGGGCTATCTTCAATAAGCAGGACTTTCATATTCCACCTCCCACAGTGGACGCCAGCGGTAGCGAAAACTTGAACCTGTTGCCGGCGCTATCCGTTTCCAGCCAGATTCTCCCTCCTTGCAGCTGGACGAGTCTCTTGCAGATGAAAAGCCCAAGGCCCAGCCCGCCGCTGCCCTTACGGCCGCTGCGCCGGTAGGGCGTAAAGATACGCTCCGCCTCCTCCGGGTCAATTGGCGGCGCGCTATCGCATAGCTCAACGATAAACTCGGCGTCAGCCGGGTAAGCCCGCAGGCATATGGTAGTGTAGGGGTTGCTGAATTTGCTGGCATTGGTCAGCAGGTTAAGCAGGACCTGGAGCAACCGGTCCGGGTCGGCCTGGACCTGGCCGGGAGAAGGCGGCAGCTCAAGCTCCAGTGTCTGGTGCTTAAACCGCAGCATCCCGGTCACGTGTGAAGCGGCACTCTGGGCGATGCGCTGAAAGTCCACCGGCTGCAGGTTGAGCCTGGTCTCCGTGCTCTGGAACTTAACAAAGTCCACCAGCTCCGAGATGCGGCGGTCGAGGTTATGGGTGGCCACATCCAGGTTTTCCGCCAGGTCACTAAGGATGGAGGAATCAGTGGAAAGCTCTTCCCGCAGCAACTCGGACGAAGCCAGCATAGCCGTCAGCGGCGTCTTGACCTCGTGGATGAGCGAGTTGATGAACTCCGTCCGCTCGTTATACTGCTTTTCCAACTCCTG
>JAUYDJ010000064.1 GCA_030690025.1 Chloroflexota bacterium
ATCAACTATGAGACCATGCATGCTCCAGTCATTCTGAGCGTAAGCGAAGAATCCGTCAGGCCCCGCACGGATTCTTCAGTTGCTGCGCTCCTTCAGCATGACAATTCTCGTTTGTCATTGTCGGGCTTCAGCCAGAAGGCTTGCGCCGACAATCCAGCATTACCCCCGCCCCGGTGTCACTGCGAGCACAGCGAAGCAGTCTCTATCTCTGAAATGATAAGACTGCTTCGTCGCCCTTTTGGGGCAGGAGTCCTCGAAATGGGCATATTACTCATAGATGTGTGCTTTGAAGCTCTAGCTTTAAGCTCAGTTTAAGCGTAGTATTAATGGTTAATCATTAAACGATTTAAGGATTGATACTATGTTTAAAAAAACGCTGTCCTCATTGCCGGAGCAATCTTGTTAAAAGAAATGGCTTGTATGGTAACGGAAAGCAAAGATGGTGGTGTCATTCCTGTCAGCATTCTTTTTGTTGGAGGAACCTGGACTGCAAACAAGCTAAAGAGCAGATATGGTTTGAACGTTGGATCAGGGAAGGTTATTCCGTGAGGCAACTAGTTCAGCACAGCGGTCATAGTCCAGCCAAGCTATATCGGGTTATTGATTACTGCTTAAGGCATGGCCCGCCGGAGACTAAAGATACCCTGGAGCATTACCAATACCTGATCTTTGATGGGACCTTTCTCCACCGGCCGGTTAGTCTCGTTACCCTGATGGATGGGAGAAGCAATACCGTGATTAGTGGCCAATATGGTATCAGTGAAAACTCAGACTCACAACTACTCTCATTCTTTAAGCCGTTGATAGCCAAAGACTTACAGCCAACCAGTTGCACGGTGGATGGCAATCCTCAGGCTATGCGAGTTCTGAAAAGTCTCTGGCCGGAGATTATTACTCAGAGGTGCCTGGTCCATATCCAAAGGCAGGGCTTAATGTGGTGCAGGAGCTATCCTAAGACGGTTCCAGCCAGACGCCTGAGAGAGATCTTTCTTCAAGTAACTAACATTCGGACTTACACAGAACGGGATCGATTCCTGGGGAAAGTTAATCAATGGGAGGAGAAATATGGCTGGCAGATGGTAACTCAGCCGGAAAGAGGGCGAGTGTTTAGCGATCTCAAAAGAGCTCGGAGTATGCTCCAGAAGGCTTTGCCGGATATGTTTCACTATTTAGATGATTCCAATATCTCTTTTAGTACCAATGGCTTAGAAGGCTACTTCTCCAGGCTTAAAAGCCGTTATAGAGGGCATCGTGGACTGTGCAAGACCAAGCTTCATAACTACTTTCATTGGTATCTCTTTTTGAGACCTAAATAGCACACATTTTTGATTAATATGCCCGCAATGACAGCCATGATTGAGCAGAACCGGATGAACTGCTAATTTGACAAAATATCAGGGCCTTGTGATAATTGGCTTGGCTGCCATGAATTGGCGTTGGGTAGGGAAATACTTGGCGATTGATGAGTGACCAGAGGATACTAACCGCAAGCGCGGCAGTGCAGGATGCGATATCGACTCTTGATGTGGACTTAGTCGGTATTGCCGCCCTGTCGGACTTAAGAGGGTCGAGGCTGGCGGAGATGGCGTTGCGCCTTCTGCCTGAGGCGCGTTCCATTGTAGTACTCAGCATGGAAGTCTACCCGGAAATCATCGGCCTCGCCCGGCCGGGCCGGGTGACCGGCGAAGCCTCCCTGAATGATTTAATAGACCGTAACACTGATTTTCTGTACGGCCGGCTGACCAAAGCCGCTTATGACGTGGCCCGTTTCTCCCATCGCCAGGGCTTCCGAGCTCTGCCGCTGCCTGCCGCGGGCTGTCCTTCCGATGGTCGTTTCCTGGAGGCGGTATTCTCTTACAAGCATGCCGGTCAGGCGGCGGGCTTGGGCTATATCGGGCAAAGCAGCCTGCTCGTTACCCCTGATTTCGGGCCCAGAGTACGCCTCGCCTGCTGCCTCACTGAAGCGTTGCTGGAGCCACAAAAAAAGACGTCCTCGGCTGAACTGTGTCAGGGCTGCGACATCTGCATCCAGAATTGTCCGTCTCATGCTCTCAGCCAGCCGCAGGGCCAGGAGCCGTATGCCATCAATAAGTTTGCCTGCTCAGCCTTCCGTAATGCTTCGGGTGGCTGTTTCGAGTGTATGCGACTTTGCCCAGTTGGCCGAAAGTGAACCGCCCGCCGGTGAAGTTTGTCTTTCGGTTGTTCCTCAGCGAACCGCAGATTCTCAGCATTTCATCCGTATTCGACTAGAATGAGTGAGTCCTTATGTTATCAAGCATCTTTAGCACTACCGATAGATTAACCGTAGCCTATTTCTCCATGGAGGTCGGCATTGACGCGGCGATGCCCACCTACAGCGGTGGCTTAGGTGTGCTGGCGGGAGACACCATACGTGCGGCCGCCGACCTGGGCCTGCCGGCGGTGGGGGTGACACTGCTGCACCGAAAGGGCTATTTTCGACAGCACCTGGATAGCGCGGGGCACCAGACGGAGGCTGACGCGGCCTGGTCTCCCAAGGAGCTTCTGGAGTTGCTTCCCCCCCGGGTCATGGTGAATATCGCCGGACACCCGGTGATGGTGCAGGCATGGCGCTACCCGGTGCGCGGCGAGTTTGGCTACGTCGTGCCGGTGTATTTTCTAGATACGGCTGTGCCGGAAAACGGTGACTGGGAGCAGGGCCTGACCGACCGCCTGTATGGCGGTGACGAACGCTACCGCCTGTGCCAGGAGATTGTGCTGGGTATGGGTGGCCTGGCCATGCTGCGCGCCATCGGGCACCGCCAGGTGCAGGCTTATCACATGAATGAAGGGCATTCGGCGCTGATTGCCCTGGCGCTATCGGAAGAGCAGACCTGGGGGCGGGGTCTCCATGCCGCTACCGATGCCGATAAAGAAGCAGTCCGCCAGCGCTGCGTGTTTACCACCCACAGCTCGGTTTCGCTGGGGCATGACCGGTTTCCTCTCGGCCTGGTCCGGGAGGTGCTGGGGGACGAGCGCACCAATTTCCTGACGTCAGCCGGCTGCTGCTCTTACGGCGTGCTGGATATGCCCAGCCTGGCTTTGCACTTTTCGCGGTATGTCAACGGCGTCTCCATGCGCCACGAAGCCGTATCGCGCAGCATTTTCTCCAACTATCCTATCAACTCCATTACCAACGGGGTGCACGCGATGACGTGGGCTTCGGCGCCTTTTCGCCGCCTGTATGACCATTACATGCCAGAGTGGCGCCGCGACAACCTCTACCTGAGATATGCCATAGGCATACCGGCGGATGCCATCCGCCAGGCCCATGGTGAAGCCAAGCAAGCACTACTGGCGGAGGTGGAGCGCCAGACGGGGCGACGCCTGGACCCCGCAGCCATGACCATTGGTTTTGCCCGGCGTGCCACCGCCTACAAGCGCACCGACCTGCTGTTCCGTGACCTGGAGCGGCTGCGGCGGATAGCCCGGCAGGTTGGCCCGATGCAGGTTATCTATGCCGGGAAAGCGCACCCGAAGGACGAAGGCGGTAAAACCCTAATCCGGCGCGTCTTTGAAGCGACGAAGTCGCTTGCCGATACCATCCCGGTAGTCTACCTGGAAGAGTATGACATTGCCCTGGCCAAGCATCTAATCTCCGGGGTGGACCTGTGGTTGAACACCCCGCAGAAGCCGCAGGAAGCCTCGGGCACCAGCGGCATGAAAGCGGCGCTTAACGGCATACCCAGCTTGAGCATTCTGGATGGCTGGTGGATTGAGGGGCATGTGGAAGGGGTCACCGGGTGGGCAATTGGCGATGGCTGGTCGGAGAGCAATCCGGACAGCGATGTTACTTCACTCTACGATAAGCTGGAATACATTATCCTGCCCATGTTTTATCGCCAGCCGGAGGCCTTTACCAGCGTGATGCGGTCGGCGATTGCTTTGAACGGTTCCTACTTCAACGCGCAGCGTATGGTAGGCCAGTACCTGCAGAACGCCTACCTTACGGCGGGTA
>JAUYDJ010000082.1 GCA_030690025.1 Chloroflexota bacterium
TTAAAGACCTCGGGGTGGGCTTTTTCAATCTCATCGAGCAGGATGACGCGGTAGGGACGCCGCCTGACCGCCTCGGTAAGCTGTCCGCCCTCTTCAAAGCCAACATAGCCGGGCGGCGCGCCGATAAGGCGCGATACGGTATGCTTCTCCTGGTATTCCGACATGTCCAGGCGGACCATGGCGTTCTCATCCTCGAACAGAAACTGGGCCAGGGTGCGCGCCAGCTCGGTCTTACCCACGCCGGTAGGGCCGAGGAACATGAAGCTGCCGATGGGACGCCGCGGGTCTTTCAGACCGACGCGGCTGCGGCGGATAGCATCACACACTACCTTGACCGCTTCCTCCTGGTCCACCAGCCGCTCATGTATGCGCTTTTCCATGTCCAACAGCTTCTGTGACTCACCCTCGAGCATCTGGGACACCGGGATACCGGTCCATTTTGAAATCAGCCGGGCAATGTCCTCGGCATCCACCACGCTATCGAGCTTCTCCCGCTTGAGCCAGTTACTCTTGGCCTGGTTATACTCCGTCTCCAGCTTCAGCCATTCGGTCTTAAGCTGGGCAGCGCGCTGGTAGTCCGCCCGCTGCACCGCTGCCTCTTCCTCGTTGGTCAGCTGCTTGAGTCGCTTCTCCAACTCTTTAACCTCGGGCGGCGCGCTCTCAGTGTCCAGGCGCAGCTTGCTGGCGGCCTCGTCAATAAGGTCGATGGCCTTATCCGGCAGGTGCCGGTCGGTAATGTAGCGCTGGCTCAGCTTAGCCGATGCCTCCAGGGCCTCATCGCTGATTTTGATTTTGTGGTGGGCCTCATAGCGGGGACGGAGCCCCTTGAGTATCTCGATGGTCTGCTCCACGGTTGGTTCGCTGATAAACACCGGCTGAAAGCGCCGTTCCAGGGCCTTGTCCTTCTCAATGTGCTTGCGGTAATCGTCCAGGGTGGTGGCGCCCACGCACTGCAGCTCGCCGTGGGCCAATGCCGGCTTCAGCATGTTACTGGCGTCAATGGCCCCTTCGGCGGCACCGGCGCCAACCACGGTATGAATCTCATCGATGAACAGTATGATTTCACCTTTGGCCTGGCGGACCTCGTCCATGACCGCCTTGAGGCGCTCCTCGAACTCGCCGCGGAACTTGCTGCCGGCCACCAGCGACCCCATGTCAAGGGCCACCACCCGGCGGCCCTTGAGTGAATCGGGGACATCGTCATCGGCAATTTTCTGGGCCAGCCCCTCGGCGATGGCCGTTTTGCCCACGCCAGCCTCACCCACAATGACCGGGTTGTTCTTGGTGCGGCGGGTGAGTATCTGCATTACCCGTTTAACCTCTTCCTCCCGGCCAATGACCGGGTCAAGCTTGCCCTGGCGGGCCATCTCGGTCAAATCACGGCCGTACTTTTCCAGGGAACGGTACTTGCTTTCGGCGCGGGCGTCAGTAACGCGGTGCCCGCCGCGCAGCTTCTGCAACGCCGAATACACCTTTTCCTTATCAACACCAGAGCGGTGGAGAATCGCGGCGGTGTCACCCTTCTCCTCCCCGGCCATGGCAACCAGCAGATGCTCGGTGCCAACAAACTCATCCTTGAGCCGGTCCGCCTCGGCGGCGGCGGCCATCAGCAGCTCCCGGGTGCGCGGCGTGGCGTAGATTTGCGGCGCTTCATACGCCACCTTGGGCGTCTTGTCCAGGGCAGCCTCCACCTGCTTTCGCATTGCGGCAGCGTCAACACCCAGCTCTTTCAATATGTCATTAACCAGGCCCTTTTCCTGCTGGAGCAGGGCCAGCAATATATGCTCCACATCCCACTGGCTGTGGTGGTACTGGGTCACCAGCTGCTGGGAGGCGGCCAATGCCTCCTGTGCCTGTTCGGTAAATCTTTCCTGTCTCATCGGGTCACCTCCGCTTCCTCAGCTTTTCTATCTCTGATTCCAGCTGCTTCACCTGGTCCTGCAGCCCGGCCATGTGCTCGGCCATGCGTAGAATAACCTCGACGCCGGCCAGGTTGACGCCCAGGTTTTCCATAAGAGTCTTTACCCGCCGGAGGCGGGCGATGTCATTTTCGGAGTAGAGGCGAATCTTTCCCGCCGACCGTGACGGCTCGATTATGCCAACCCGCTCATAGTAACGCAACGTGTAGGTCTGCACGCCGAGCATACGGGCGGCGATACTGATGATATAGCGGGGTTCATCATGCTCTACCATTCTCGCCATGGTAACCTCCAGTTTTAGTTACAGGAGCGCAGCTGGCTCAACTGCTCAATCAGCTTCTTCTCTTCCGCCGAGAGTTTGGTGGGTAATACCACGTTTACCCGGGCAAAGAGGTCACCGTGAGCCGAGTTGCCCAGGTGCGGCATACCCTGTCCGGCCAGCCGGAAAGAGCAGCCGTTGGCGGTCTCGGGAGGAATCTTCAGCGCCAGCTTGCCCTTGAGGCCGGGCACCATCACCTCGCCGCCCAGCAGGGCGACGGTCAGCGGCACCGGCACGTCTACATATAAATCATCGTCTTTGCGTTCAAACTGAGAGTGCGGCTTGACCGATACCACCAGGTAAAGGTCACCGTTGGGGCCTCCGTAAGCGCCCGGCTCTCCCTGGCCGGCGATACGCACCCGCGAGCCGTCTCTGACACCCGCCGGAATCTTAACTTCGAGGTGCTTTACTGCCGCTGCCAGCCCCGAACCGCGGCACACCGAGCAGGGTAATCTATCTATCAGCCCCGTCCCGCCGCAGGTATGGCAGGGCTCCTGGCTATGCAGGGTGAGCATGCGCTTGGTGCCGTGATAGGCTTCTTCCAGAGTTACCTCAACCGGACGTTCAACGTCCTGGCCACGATGGGGCCTGGCACGGCGGCTCCTCGACCCGGCGAAAAGGTCGCCGAAAATGCTATCCAGGTCGGCTTCTTCAAAGGAAAATGACTGGGTGCGGCTGTGGCCAAACGGCGCTTGCTGTTGCTCCGCCCGGGCAAACTGCTCGGCGTGCTGCCACTGGTCACCGTAGCGGTCATACTTCTGCCGTTTCGCCTGGTCGGACAGCACCTCGTAAGCCTCGTTTATTTCCTTAAACTTAGCTTCCGCCGACTTATCATTGGGATTAACGTCCGGGTGATGCTGGCGCGCCAGCCGGCGGTAAGCCTGCTTTATCTCACGCTCGGTAGCGCTGCGGCCGACGCCTAAAATGTTATAGTAATCCTTGCCTGCCATTGGTTATGCTCCATTACTCGCTATGACTAGTATAAGCCAATGCAGGTAATCTGTCAATAGTTTATAAGGAGACTTAATAAACCAGTATTAAGTGTTATTGGGAAAGGGGTATAACCAGCAACAGAGATTGCTTCGCCCCGATTTCAGCAGGACTCGCAATGACGTCAAACAAAGGCTGCCTGGAAAATATCCAGGAACTGGGCGAGTATACGGGCGGTAGCCCCCCAGATTACCTGCCCCTGGTAGCGGTAGGTGTAGACTGGGACCTCTTTCCCATCTATGATTTGGGTCTCTTCGGTACAGTTGCTTTTGTCCAGGAGTGCCGCCACCGGGATTTCAATTACCTGCTCAATCTCCTGCCGGTCGGGCTGGAGCTGGCATAAGCCGGCAATAACGCCGACAAAGGGTGTCACAATGTAGCCGGTAGTCAGGGTGATGGCGTCATCCAGTTCGCCCAGCACCTCCACCTGGTCGGCCTTCAGGCCGATTTCCTCGCTGCACTCCCGCAGGGCGGTGTCCAGACGGGAGACATCGGTGACCTCGCAGGTGCCGCCGGGGAAGGACATCTGGCCTTTATGCACCTTTACCGTCTCGGTGCGTTTGACAAAAAGGAGGTAATACTGCCCGTCCCGGTAACATAGGGGCAGCAGGACCGCGGCCGCTACCCGGCTGGCATCAGTAATGTGCCGCTTGTGGCGGCGGGCCAGGGCCTGTTTGAGTTTGAGCAAGTCCATTAACGCCATGATAGCATCACATTCCGGATATGACAATCATTAGCGGCGGTTTACAAAACTGCCCTTGACATATAATATTGGCTTGACTATAATAAACTCGATAAGTCTGAACTCCCCTCTTTGAGCAAAACAACCTGGCACAGGTTTTCGTTTGAAATAGTGAAGAGTCTCCCCGTTTAAGTCTTTAGCGGGTCCACAGGAAAATTGATGGTTTTTCTGGTATTTTAGAGTATTGCATGGCAAAGTATATCTTTGTTACCGGGGGCGTTATCAGTTCAGTTGGCAAGGGTATCACTGTCGCCTCAATTGGCAACATCCTGAAGAGCCGCCAAATCACTGTCTCGGTCCAGAAGCTGGACCCCTACCTTAACGTTGACCCGGGCACCATGTCGCCCTACCAGCACGGCGAGGTATTCGTTACCCGGGACGGCACGGAGACCGACCTCGACCTGGGAAACTACGAACGTTTTATCGATATTGAAACTACCGCCGACTCCAATGTCACCTCCGGTCAAATCTACAGCGCGGTCATCGCCAAGGAGCGGCGGGGCGATTTCCTGGGAGGCACCATACAGGTGGTGCCCCACGTTACCACCGAAATAAAGGAGCGGTTCAAGCAGTTGGCCCAGAAATCTCAGGCGGAGGTAATTCTCATCGAGGTGGGCGGCACCGTGGGTGACATTGAGGGGCAGCCCTTCCTGGAAGCCATCCGGCAGATGAGGAAAGACGTGGGGCGGGACAACGTCCTCTACATCCATGTTACCTTTCTCCCCTACCTCACCTCCACCCAGGAACTCAAGACCAAACCCACCCAGCACAGCGTCAACGAGCTGCGCCGCATCGGTATCCAGCCTGACGTTATTATCTGTCGCAGTGACTACCCCGTCTCCGAGGGGATAAAAGACAAGATATCCCTGTTTTGTGACGTGGAGCGGCAGGCGGTCATTTCCCTGCCTACCGCCCAGACCATCTACGAGGTGCCGCTGATTCTTGAGGAGGCCGGGCTGGGGCGCCTGATTGTGGACCGGCTCAGCCTTGATGCCCGGCCCGCCGAACTGGGCAAATGGCAGGAGCTGGCTACCTGCCTCAAGTCTTCCCGTGAAAAGGTCAATATTGCCTTGGTGGGCAAGTATGTTGAATTAAGAGATGCCTATTTCTCCGTCCGCGAGGCGCTGTGCCACGCCGCCCTCTACCATAACAAGGACATCAACCTGCTCTGGGTGCACTCGGAAGACCTGGAGAAGGACGGCACCGGCACCGATGCCCCGCTGCGCACCGTCCAGGGCATTATTGTCCCGGGTGGATTTGGTCTCCGGGGTATTGAAGGCATGATAAAGGCGGCAACCTATGCCCGCACCAACCAGGTCCCTTACCTGGGGCTGTGCCTGGGGATGCAGGTCATGGTCATCGAGTTTGCCCGATATGCCCTGCACTCACCCGAGCCAAATTCCACCGAGTTTGACCCGGACACTTCCTACCCAGTCATTGACCTCCTGCCGGAGCAGAAGGATGTCTGCCAGAAGGGGGCCACCATGCGGCTGGGTAATTACCCCTGCCAGCTGGTGCCGGGCAGCCGGGCCGCTGCCGCATACGGGCAGAGCCTGGTCCACGAGCGACACCGGCACCGTTTTGAGTTCAATAATGAGTTTCGCGCCCGGTTACAGGAAGCGGGTATGATTTACAGCGGGCTGTCCCCCGATGGGAGGCTGGTTGAGGTCTGTGAGCTGGCCGACCACTCCTGGATGGTTGCCTGCCAGTTTCATCCGGAATTCGGCTCGCGGCCCGGCCGTCCCCATCCCCTGTTCCGCGACTTTATTGGCGCGGCCAAAGGTGTACTCCGTGAAGGGGCCCAACCGCCGTTACCCCTTACCGCTGTATGATAATAGCCACCGGCGACGAGGTGAATATGCACATCTTTCTGGATACAGCCAACATCGACCAGATACGGCAGGCCGCCAAGCTGGGTATTATCAGCGGCGTCACTACCAATCCCTCGCTGGTATCCAAAGAAAAAGCGACCAATTACGAGGCAACTATCAAAGAGATTTGCAGCATTATTCACGGGCCGGTCTCGGTGGAGGTAATCGCGGAAGAGACCCAGGACATGATTAAGCAGGCCCGGGACATCGTTACCTGGGCGCCCAACGTGGTCATTAAGATACCGGCCACCGTCGCCGGGCTGGAAGCAACCTCAATACTGAGCAAAGAGGGCATCCGGGTGAACTTCACCCTCTGCTTTTCACTGAACCAGGCCCTGCTGGGCGCGCGGGCCGGCGCCGCCTACGTGAGCCCGTTCGTGGGCCGGCTGGATGATATCGGCGATAACGGCATGCAGCTGGTCAAAGATATTGTTGGTGTCTACGAGCACTACCATCTATCCACCGAGGTGATTGCGGCCAGCATCCGACACCCCCAGCACTGTGTTGAAGCCGCCAAGGCCGGGGCCCACATCGCCACCGTGCCGTACAGCGTGCTGATACAGATGATACAGCACCCGCTAACCGATATCGGCGTTACCCGCTTCCTCAGCGATTGGAAGCGTATTTCACAGAAATAGCCTGCAAAAAAATAGGAGTAAGACAGCCCCTGCCAAGGAGGGACTAGAAAGACAAAAACTATGGAAATGACTCAAATGGAAATTGGTCAACTCGAAACCAAGAGCCGTGACGAACTGATTGACCTGGCCAAGGAGATGGGCGTCACCAACTACAGCACCCTGAAGAAGCAGGAGCTCATCATGCGCCTACTGCAGACCCATGCCGTGCAACAGGGCAACATTTTCTGCAGCGGCATCCTGGAGATTATGGATGACGGCTACGGCTTCCTGAGGCAAAGCACCCTGCTGCCCAGCCCCAATGACGTTTATGTCTCCCAATCGCAAATCCGGCGTTTTGGCCTGAAGACCGGCGATATGGTGGCCGGCCAGGGCCGGGCGCCCAAGAGCGGTGAGAAATACTACAGCCTGCTCCGTGTGGAAGCCATCAATGATGTCAACCCCGAGCTGGCAAAAAACCGCCCCTCCTTCGGGTCGCTCACCCCCGTCTTCCCCAACAAACTCATCAACCTGGAGCACTCACCCAGCGACCTGTCCACCCGGCTGCTCAACCTCATCGCCCCCATCGGCCGGGGACAGCGCGGTCTGATTGTATCGCCGCCCAAGGCGGGCAAGACCATACTGCTCAAGTCCATCGCCAATGCCGCCTCCACTAACTATAACGATATCGATATCATGGTCTGCCTGATTGGTGAACGTCCGGAAGAGGTCACCGACATGAAGCGCTCGGTGCGGGGTGAGGTTATCGCCGCCACCTTCGACGAGCCGGTGGAGAACCAGACCCGTGTGGCGGAGCTGGCGCTGGACCGGGCCAAGCGGCTGGTGGAGAGCGGCAAAGACGTGCTCATGCTGCTCGATGGCATTACCCGCCTGACGCGGGCTTATAACCTGGCTATGCCCTCCAGCGGCCGGACGCTGTCCGGCGGCATCGACCCGGTGGCCCTGCACCCGGCGAAGCGCCTCTTTGGCGCCGCCCGCAACACCGATGAAGGCGGCAGCCTGACTATACTGGCCACCTGCCTGGTGGATACCGGCAGCCGCATGGACGACCTCATCTATGAAGAGTTCAAGGGCACCGGCAACATGGAGGTACACCTCGACCGCCGCCTGTCCGAGCGCCGCATCTTCCCGGCCATTGACGTGGACAAGAGCGGCACCCGGCGCGAGGAGCTGCTGCTGGACGAAGATACTATAAAGAAAGTCTGGCTGCTGCGGCGCATGGTAGGCATGATTGCCTCTGGCGCCAACTTCGCCGAGGCCGTTGAACGCGTACTGGAACGCATGGCCCGCACCAAGACCAACGCCGAGTTCCTGGCCAGTCTGAACCGGGAGACATAGTCTGGTGGCAAAATGACCAAAAGCCTCAAAGACGCCTGGCGTTCCCCGAAGTTCGTCGCGGGCGTATTCGTGGCGCTGTTCTTCGCCACGGCCCTCTGCTTCCGGGTCCTGCTGCCCTATCCCGCGGTCTTTGGCAGCGACTGGATAAAGTACACCGGCATTGACCCCTACTATAACATGCGCCTGGTGGACAATTTGCTGCAAAACTTCCCCCACCACATGAGCATCGACCCCTACCACATCTTCCCCGGCGCCACCGGCGAAATCAGCATCCGTTTCTTTGTCTGGCTGCTGGCCGGCGTTACCTGGCTGATAGGGCTGGGCTCGCCGTCCCCCCATACCATTGACGTGGTGGGTGTGTACTTCCCCGCCGTCCTGGGCGCCCTGGCGGTTATCCCGGTCTATTTCATCGGCAAGACGCTGGTGAACCGCTGGGCGGGGGTGCTCGGGGCCGGCCTGATTGCCATAATGCCCGGCGAGTTCCTCGGGCGGTCAATACTCGGCTTTACCGATTACCA
>JAUYDJ010000095.1 GCA_030690025.1 Chloroflexota bacterium
ACAGCGGCTTGAATTGCCTCTATAATCTTCTTGTATCCGGTGCAGCGGCACAGGTTGCCTTTAATGGCTTCTTTGATGTCATCCTCGGTGGGGTGAGGGTTTTCCATAAATAGCGCCTTGGTCGAAAGGAGCATGCCTGGGGTGCAGAAGCCGCACTGAATGGCAAACTTATCAATAAAAGCCTGCTGCAGCGGGTCTAGCTCGCCGTTCTTGGCCAGGCCCTCCACCGTGGTGATTTCGTAGCCCTGGGCCTGCCGGGCCAGCACCACACAGCTCTTGACCGCTTTGCCGTTAAGGAGAACGGTGCAGGCGCCGCAATACCCCGTATCACAGCCCTTCTTAAGGCCGGTCAGGCTCAGGTCATTACGCAATACCTCCTGAAGGGTGTGCCAGGGCTCGGCGTAGACCTCGTAGTCCTCTCCATTAACCCTGAGTTTCAATAGTTTTTTCTCCACTTTTTTCCTCCCTGCAGAAGACTGAATTTAGCTGGCGATGGCCCGGCTGATAGCCAGGCGCAGTGCGTCTCTCGTTCTTATGCCGGCCAGGTATGATTTGTATTCCACTGAGCCGAGCACGTCCGGGGCCGGGTCACTATCGGCTTGGGCGGCCGCGATTACGTCGTCCAAGCTATCGCCGGGTCTTTTGCCGGCGGCGGCCTTTTCCGCCTTCAACGCCCGCAGCGGCGTGGTCGATTGGCAGCCCAGGACTATCCGGGCCTCTTTGACTTTGCGACCGCCGTTAAGCGTGACCAGCGCCGCCACGGTGACAATGCCGGTGTCGCCCGCCCGCACTACATCTTTAATATAAGCGCCCCCTGTTTTTGGCGGCGGGTAGGGCACAATGATTTCGGTAAGAATTTCATCTGGTTCCAGAGAGCTCTGAAGGTAGTCAACAAAGAACTCGCTTAAGGGGATTTCCCTCTCCCCGCGGATGCTCTTCGCCTTCACCCTGGCGCCGAGGGCCAGGAGCGCCGGCGGTGGGTCACCGGTGGGGTCGGCTTCAGCTAGGCTGCCGCCGATTGTCCCCCAGTTCCGAATCTGGACAGTGCCGACGGCATGCACTGCCTCGGCCAGCAGGGGAAGCTTCCGGCGCACCACCTCAGACATCTCCACGCTGCGCTGCGTGGCCAGCGCCCCGATTCTGAGGCCGTCTGCGGACTCCTTAATATAGTCGAGTCCGGGCAGATTTCTAATGCTAATCAAATAGGCCGGCGTGATGAGCCGCTGCTGCAGCATCGGTATCAGGCTCTGTCCGCTTGAGATTAGCCTGGCCTCGTCCTTGTGTTTGGCGATTAGGGAGCAGGCCTCTTCCAGTGTTTCCGGCTCCAAAAACTCAAGGGGTTTCATCTTTCATCTCCTTTCACACCCCGGGTCTTGTGGAGGGTGACTCCTCCCTCTGCAACCTTGCGTATATGTTAGCATTATCGCAAAAAGGTCGTTAGTTTTCAATTCATCTCTTTACTATGACTGGCAGTCAGGTGCGGGGAGGCATTTCCATTATTTCCAGTATTATCTTGGCAAGGTCGTCAACCACCGCCGTGATAATCTTCTCGCCGGTTTCGCGGCTGGCCACGGTGGGGTCGCCCAGTACCCCGGGTGACAGACCCTTAATGGGGTGCTTGCGGCGGGTGTGGTAGATTAGCCGCTGCGTGCCGCACAGGTCAGGCTCCGCCCACCGTTCTGACACCGAGTAGCGGGGCAGGTCCTTGACCGCCTTGTCAAGGTGCACCTTTTCGGGGCGGATAGCCAGGTAGACCGAGGTTTCCAGCTCGTCAGCGTGCAGGCCGGACCTGGACTTGCGCACCCCGGGAATAGTGTCAAAACCCACTGACCACCAGTTAAGCGCATATAGGCCCGCGTCCGGAAAGTCACTTTCCAAATGGCGGAGGGCTATGGTAATGGGCGCCGCATTAGGATAGTGCCCATTGAGAATAAGGATATTCCTGAATCCCTGCCTTAGCAAGCCCCGGGTGATGTCCTCAACCACCTTGACCAGTGTTTCCGCTGATATGCCCATAGTCCCCGGGAAACTAAGCCAGCTGGAACTATCGGTATACGGGAGGGTAGGGGCCACTAACACGTGAATTTTGTATTCACCGGTCACCTTTTCGGCTACCCGCTCGGCAATGTGGGTAGCGCAACGGGAATCCACGTCTAAAGGAAGGTGTAAACTATGCTGCTCGGTGGACCCCACCGGCAAGATTATCACGTTCGGTTGTTGCAGCACCTTTTCAACTTCGGGCCAGCTCATATCCTCTAACCGCATGAACGTATTGTCCTTTCATGATTTGTTATCAGCCGGCAATAACCTGGCCTACTTTATCATGTTGTTGGGCAGCCACACGGCAATCTGCGGGAATATCATGACCAGAACCAAACCCAAAAGCTGAAGCCCCATGAAAGGCCAAACACAGCGGTAGATGTCTGTCATAGATATTTCCGGAGGAGAAACTCCCTTGAGATAAAACATGGCATAGCCGAAGGGCGGTGACAGGAAGGCTATCTGCAAGTTGACATTGAACAGGATACCAAACCATAGCGGGTCGAAGCCCAGGGCCTTAACTACCGGCAGGAAAATAGGTACACACAAGAAAACAATGCCCACTACGTCCAGAACCATACCCAGCACAATCAGGATAAGCTGGATGACAATCAGAATGCCCCAGGGGCCAAAAGGCAGTCCCACTATCCATTTGCTGATAAACTCGGCGCCGCCGGCCAGGGTATAAACACCGACCATAGCATAAGCGCCAAAGCCTATCCACATGATTAGTCCGACCGTCTTGAGGCTTCCATAGAGTGCCTGCTTCAGGTTTTTGAAAGTCAGACGGCCGCGGACGGCCGTGCACAATATAGCGCCCATCGCTCCCACCCCCCCCGCCTCCCCCGGCGTAGCCAGGCCAAGGTAAATCGAGCCAAGTACGCCGATAATAAGCACGGTGGGCAGGATTAGAGTCTTCGACAGCGAGACTTTCTGCATGAAGGTGAGGTTTCTTTCCTCTTTAGGCAGCGGTGGACCAACCGTCGGGTCGAGATAGCTCCTGATGGCAATGAAGGCGATGTACATTCCAGAAAGGAGCAACCCAGGGCCGACGCCGCCGAAGAACAGCTTACCGATTGATTCGCCGGAAGTGACGCCATAAAGAATAAACATCACACTGGGCGGTATCATGATGCCCAGAGTTCCGCCGGCAACTATGCTACCCAGGGCAATGGTCTTATTATAGCCCCGCTTGAGCATAGCGGGCAGAGCTACCAGCCCCATAATGGTTGTGCCAGCGCCAACCGTGCCTACCATCGCCGCCAGCACGGTGCAGACGGCCACGGTAGCAATAGCCAGGCCGCCCCTCAGCGGTCCCATCCACTTGTAAACGGCATCGTAAAGGTCATCAGCGATGTTAGAATAATGCAGCATGTTCGCCATAAAGACAAAGAGAGGAATAGCAATCAGGCTGAAGCTGCTCATCAGGTCCCAGACGCGGTGGGTGATGAACATGAAGGCCGAGGAAGGACTCTGAATGGCCAGCGCAAAGCCCAGCGCCAGGGCAAGTGTCACCCAGGCGAGAGGCACCCCTATTGCCAGCAACACAAAGAAACCGCCGAACATAAGAAAAGTGATAAGTTCAATGCTCATGGCTGGTCTCCTCGCCGGACGACTTCAAAGTCGCGGATGGCCTTAGCCAGTCCCTGGAGTAGGAGAAGCAAAGAACCCAGGGACATGGTGGCTCTCATCGGCCATATCAACGGCGACCACTGAGAGCCGGATGTCTCGCCACGCAGCATTGTACTTATCGTCCAATCTGCCCCCAGCCAGACCAGCAAGCCCACGCCAAAAATGAAAATCGGGAGAGTAATCAGATTCACCATGGCCTTGGTCCTTGTGCTCCAGTGCATATACAGGACATCCACCCTGATGTGGGCGTCATATAGCTGGGCATACGCTCCGCCCAATATATAGGTGGCCCCGCAGAGGTAAATAGTAAGCTCCAGCCCCCAGATGGTAGGAGCGTTGAAGACGTATCTCATAATTACTTCATAGACAACCACTACGGTCGCTGCCAGTATGAGGAAGGAGAAGACCTTCCCCGACCAA
>JAUYDJ010000165.1 GCA_030690025.1 Chloroflexota bacterium
AACACCAACTCCGCCTGGACCATCCGTTGCCCTTAACCTTACCGCCCAGAACATAGCCTTTGACCTGAGCGCTATCACCGTGCCGCCCGGCGCCAGTGTAACCATCAACTTCACCAACAAGGACGCCGGCATACCGCACAACTTCTCGGTGTATACTAACTCCAACGCTACCACGTCTATTTTCGTGGGGCAGTTTGTGACCGGGCCGGGCACGGCCACCTACATCTTCACCGCGCCGGCCACCGCGGGGACATATTTCTTCCGTTGTGATGTCCATCCTAGCAACATGACGGGCAGCCTTATCGTTACCGCACCGGCCAGCGGAGGCGGTGGTTACTAGACGCTAAGAGAGATTCCCGGTAAAGGGAAAGTGATATAAGGGAGGGGGGTTCAGCCCCCTCCCTTTTCTTATTTCCGAAAAGATTCTTATTTGTTGGATTTAGAATTCGGTTCAGGGCTTAGTATTTGAGATTAGGGCTTTATTCGTCAGGATTTCGTATCTCGGAATAACGTTTCAGTCTTGACCTTGTTTTTTCGTTGGCCACTGACTACACTTAAGCTACATCACCAGCAGATAAGTCAGCAAAGGAGACGGCGTGGAGACCAGCAGCCAAGAGGTTAAGACCTGGAGACTGCTCCTGTATGTGGCTGGCGAGAGCGCCAGGTACCGGACAGCCCTGTCTGACCTGAAGCAGGTGTGCGAGCAGTACCTTGATGGCAACTACTCCATCGAGGTGGTTGACGTGCTGGTCAACCCGGAGCGGGCGCAGCGGGACCACATTCTGGCGGTGCCTACCGTGGTCAAAAAAACGCCGTTGCCGGAAAGAAGGCTAATCGGCGACCTCGCCCACATCGAGCTGGTGCTTGAAAAGCTGGATATCCCCAACACCAGGCGCGCCGCTCCCGAAAACAAAGCAAAGTAGAAGGACAGTATAAGTGACCAGAAGTAAAGAAGGAATCATCCAGCCAGCCATATCCCGCCAGCCGCCGGCGGAGATGGAAGATAAAGTCACGGACTTATCCCGATTGGAGCAAATGGTAGAGGAGCGCACCGCCGCGCTCAACGCTTTGAACCTAAAGCTGATAAAAGAGATGACCGTGCGCAAGCGGGCGGAGAAAGCCCTTAAGGCCACCCTCGCCGACTTCCGCAACGTCATTACCCGCAGTGCTGATGGCGTCATTATCACCGACCGGGAGGGGAGAATCCTCATGGTCAACCCGGCGGCGGAAGTCCTTTTCCACCGCAAGCCCGGAGAATTGACCGGCACCATGTTCGGTTTTCCCCTGGCGCTGGAGCGGGCCGCCGAGATTGAAATTGTCGATGATAGCGGCGTCTCCGCCATCGTCGAAATGCGCACCGTGGCCACGGAGTGGGAAGGCAAGAATGCCTACCTCGCCACGCTTCGGGATATAACCACCCGTAAGCAAGCTGAGGAATCACTACGACAGGATGAGACCCGGCTGCGCCTGCTGCTCGGGCAAATGCCGTGCCTGCTCTGGACCACGGATACCGACCTCCGCCACACGTCATCCAGCGGCGCCGCCCTCGCCGATATCAACCTGCAGCCGGACCAGGTGGTGGGCATGACCATGGCCGAATACCTCAACACCAGTGACCCGCAAAATGTGGTTATCGCCGCCCACCGCCGGGCTTTGGCCGGGTTGCCCGTTACCTACGAGTTTTTCAATCCCGCCCTGGGCAAAACCTATTTATCCCACGTTGAGCCGCTGCGCAGCCTGGAGGGTGAAATTAACGGCGTCATCGGCGTGGCTTTTGACATTACCGAGAACAAGCAGGCGGAGGCCAGGCTGCTCGCCCTCTCCCGCCGCCTGGTGGAGGTGCAGGAAAACGAGCGACACGCCATTGCCCGTGAGCTGCACGATGAAACCGGCCAGTCGCTGGCTATCAGCAAAATCATGCTGGACCGGGCGATAAAGTCGCTACCGGAAACTATGACTTCCGGCCTCAGGGAAATACAGGGAATTCTAACCCAGCTCATAGCGCAGGTGCGCGAGATGTCGCTCAACCTGCGCCCGTCCATGCTCGATGACCTTGGCCTGCTGCCTACCCTGCTCTGGCACTTTGAACGCTACACCAGCCGGACTGGCGTACAGGTCAACTTCACACATGACAGCCTGCCGGCGCAGTTGCCAATGGAAATACGGACGGCGGCCTTCCGCATGGTGCAGGAGGCCTTGAACAATGTAGCCAAGCACGCCGGCGTCAGTAGCGTTGACGTCCGCGCCCGGGTGGAAAGCGGCAGGCTATCCCTGAAAGTGGAAGACCACGGCGCCGGCTTCGACCCCGCCGCCGTAACGCCCACCTCCACCGGCCTTAACAGCATGCAGGAGCGTGCTTACTTGCTGGGTGGGGAACTGATGGTAGATTCATCTCCGGGATGCGGCACCTGCGTCACCGCGGAACTGCCTCTGCCGGAGCTAAAGGGAGAACATCATGGACAAGAAACAGCTTAACATCGTGCTGGCGGATGACCACAAGATTGTGCGGCAGGGTGTCCGGCTGCTGCTGGAGTCCGAGCCAGACTTTCATATCGTCGGCGAGGCGGCCAACGGCGCGGATGCCACCCGCCTGGTGGAACAACTCAAACCGGACGTGCTGGTGGTCGACCTCAAGATGCCCGGCCTGAGCGGTATTGACGTGGCCAAACGGGTTGCCGCCAGCTCGCCCAATACCCGGGTGATTATTCTTTCCATGTATAGCAGCGAGGCCTACGTGCTGGCGGCACTGGAGGCCGGCGCCAAAGGCTATGTTCTCAAGGAGAGCAGCTCCAACGAGCTGGTGCAGGCCATCCGCCACGCCATCAGCGGGCGCCGCTACCTCAGCCCGCCCCTCTCGGAACAGTCTATCAAGACCTACCAGAAGAAGACGAGCGCCAACCACCAGGACACGCTCGCCAGATAAAAGATAAAGTCCAACATCCTAAATTCAAATAACCTTAATCAGGGGTTTTGCTCTATCTGAGCTGGTTTGACAGCAAATTCAAATCGTACTTCGGATAAACCCCAAGCGTGATTGAACCGAACCGAGGGTTAGATTCAATTATGGTTAATTTTGCTTTCCTCTATATGCTTGACCCTATCCCCAATATCATCAGGCAAAACTGGACGGTCTTAAGTCTGAGCTTGACCACCGGCTACTCGGGCGCCTATTATAGAGTTAGACATATCTCTACGAGGAGCACTGGACTGCATATTATGGTGGTGGATGACGACCCGGAAATCCTGAGCCTGGTCAAAAGGGGCCTGGCTTACGAAGGCTACAGCGTGGATACCGCCGATAACGGCACCGAGGCGCTGGCCAGAGCCCGTGAGCGGGAGCCTGACCTGGTGGTGCTGGATATCATGATGCCCGGGATTGACGGCCTGGAAGTGAGCCGGCGGCTGCGGCAGGCCAGCGATGTCCCTATCCTCATGCTCACCGCCAGGGCTACCGTGGCGGACCGGGTGACCGGGCTGGATAGCGGCGCCGATGACTACCTGGTAAAACCTTTTGCCTTTGACGAGCTGCTGGCCAGAGTGAGGGCACTGCTGCGGCGGCGCCAGCCCAAAGAGGGAGAAATACTTCGCTTCAGCGACCTTTCCCTCGATACGGCGACACGGGAAGTCAGACGGGGAGACGAAGTCATCGAGCTTACCGCCCAGGAGTTCGACCTGCTGGAGCTTTTTATACGTCATCCGCGCCAGGTGCTGAAGCGGGACCTGATTTACGAAAGGGTCTGGGGCTATGACTTCGGCGGCGAATCTAACGTCATCGAGGTCTATGTGCGCTACCTGCGCTCAAAGCTGGAGGCCGGCAGCCGGCCCCGGTTGATTTACACCGTCCGGGGCGTGGGGTACGTGCTGCGGGAGTAGTGGATGGCGATTCGCTGGCGGTTGACTCTCTGGTTTGCCCTCATCCTGGCGGTTATTCTCGTTCTCTCCGGCATGGTGCTGCATGTCCTGCTCGAGCGCTACCTCAATAATGAGGTGGACGAGAATCTCGGTATCTATTCGGCGCAGGTGCATGGCACGCTTGACCCCCAGCAAATCTCCGGCTCGCTGGACTATGACGTTATCCACTCCAGGCTGCCGCCCATCAACGAGTTCGCCTATCCCGGCACCTACATGGAGCTGGTTGACCAGAGCGGGAAGGTGGTGGTTAAATCAGACAGCCTCGGCGACCAGGAGTTGCCGGTCAGCCCAACCCTGGTGGAAGCGGGGTTTACTGGCCGTGTTGATATTCAGACGGTGGCTGCCGGCAGTGGGGCCCGGGTCAGGATAATGGTATCTCCCATGTACCTCAAAGACCAGACCCTGGTGTTAGAGGTAGGGCAGTCGCTGAGTCACGTGGATGCTACCATGAACCGTGTAGACGGGGCGCTGCTTACCAGCATCCTGGTGGCCCTGGTATTCGCCACGTTGCTGGGACTGCTAGTGGTGCGCGGTGCCCTGGGTCCGGTCAGCCGCATCACCCGGACGGCACAGAGCATTGAGACTGGCGCTGACCTCCGCCGCCGGGTGGACTACCGCGGCCCCCCTGACGAAATCGGGCAGTTGGCCACCACCTTCGACCACATGATTGAACACCTGGACCGGGCCTTCGAGTCCCAGAAACACTTTGTGGCTGATGCCTCCCACGAGCTGAGGAGCCCGCTGACGGTGATAAAGGGCAACCTCGATTTGCTTAAGCGCAACCTGACGGAAGCCGACCGCCGCGAGTCACTGCGGGCTATCGAGTCGGAAACGACCCGTATGGTAAAGATAGTTGACGAACTCCTCCGGCTGGCTGAGGTCGAGGCTGATCAGCTGCACCGGCCGGAGATGGTCTCACTCAAAGAGGTCCTGCACGGGGAGTGGTCGAGAGTCCAACCTCTGGCCGGAAAACGGCAGATTGTAATTGGGCGGCAGGAAGACCTGCGGCTACCGGGAGATGCCCAGAAGCTCAGGGAGGTGCTGGGCAATCTGGTGGACAATGCCATCAGGTATACGCCGGAGGGAGGCGCCATCACCCTTTCCCTGTTCCGGGACGGCGAGTGGGCCCGCCTGGAGGTAGCCGATACCGGCATCGGCATTGAGCCGGAACACCTGCCTCACATCTTCGACCGGTTCTACCGGGTGGACAAGGCACGCTCGCGGGCCAGCGGCGGTACCGGCCTGGGGCTGGCCATTGTCAAAGGCATCGCCGAGCAGCATGGCGGCAAGGTCACCGTGTCCAGCCAGCCGGGTAAAGGCAGCGTCTTCACCGTCTGGTTAAAGCTCTAACCTTGGCATCATGGGTTTATGGGCAATTCAATATATGTAACATCTAATATAGTTATAAGGTTAAGGTTTTAAGAAATGAAACTCTACCGTATGGTCCTCAAGGATGTCATGCGCCGCAAAAAACGGGTGGCTTATGCGGCTCTCGGGGTTGTCATCGGCACTATGACCGTGGTGGGTATCCTGACTATTGCCCTGGCCGGCCAGGCCAGAATCTATGACCAGCTGGAAAAATACGGGCCTAACCTGACTGTTATTCCCTCGATTAACAACATTGATATGCAGCTGGGTAACCTCAGTCTCGGCACCCTGACCGTGGGTGAAAACTACATACCGGAAAAGGACCTGCCGCAAATCCGCCAGATAGCCGATGACAGCATCAAGGCGGCGCTGAACATAAAAGACCAGGGCAACATCGCCATAGTAGCGCCCAAATTGTATATCAATGCGCCGGTGAAGGGGGTATCGGTAATGGTGGTGGGGGTGGTGCCGGAGGAAGAAAACAAGGTTAAGACCTGGTGGAAAATCCGGGAAGGGACATACCTTGACGGTGCCGACCACGCCCTGGTGGGCGCGGTAGCCGCCCAGCTGCTGAAACTGAACGTGCATGACACTGTTTCCCTAAACGGGAGCAATGTGACCGTCACCGGCATTCTGGAGGAGACCGGCTCCAACGAGGACTACCAGGTCTTTGTGCCGTTACTCACCTTGCAGAAGGCCTTTAACAAAGAAGGGCTCATCTCTTCCATTGATATCCGCGCTTTATGTAATGCCTGCCCGGTGGAGGTTATTGCGGACAGCATAAACAAGAGCATCCCCGGCGTGCGGGCGGTGGCGGTTAAGCAGGTAGCCCAGACAGAAATGGGCATGGTAGAAAGGATGTACCGGCTCATGCTGGCACTGGCCGGCATTA
>JAUYDJ010000201.1 GCA_030690025.1 Chloroflexota bacterium
GCTGGATAACCCGGGTCTGGCCTGGACGTTCGTGATGTGGGGTATCTTTACCGCCTTCATGACCATCGGTACCTTTAAGATGTCAATAATGCACGTTATCGTGTTTTCTACTCTGACCGTTCTCTTCTTCTTGCTGGCCGCCACCTTCTTTGGCGCTCTGCCTGCGGTTGTCCCCGGCGTAGTGGGCATCCTGTGCGGCGGAACGGCCACCTATGGCGCGGCAGCCGTGGTATTAAGTTCTAAGTACGGACGGTGGGTATTCCCTATTGGTTCTTTAGCTTGAGCCCCCGGAGGTTGGTTAGATGGCGATAAGAGGGCAAGATATTGTTTCGGTTATCAAGCAGCAGATTGAGCAATTCGGCGCGCCGGTAACCATGGTTGACGTTGGCACCGTGATTGAGATTGGCGACGGCATTGCCCGCATTCACGGGCTGTCCGCCGCCAAGTACGGCGAGCTGCTCCAGTTCCCCAATGACATTATGGGTATTGCCTTGAACCTGGAGGAAGACAACGTGGCGGCCACCATCCTCGGCGAGTATGCCACTATCAAGGAGGGGGATGAGGTCCGCTGCACCAACCGCATTGCCGAGGTGCCGGTGGGCGAGACTCTGATTGGGCGCGTGGTTGACGCGCTGGGCCGGCCTATTGATGGCAAGGGCGCCATCAAGACCGACCGCACCCGCCCTATTGAGCGTATCGCGCCTAATGTGACGCTGCGTAAGTCGGTTGATACCCCGGTGCAGACCGGCATCAAGGCCATCGACAGCCTGATACCCCTGGGCCGGGGCCAGCGGGAGCTTATCATTGGCGACCGCTCTACCGGTAAGACCGCCATTGCTATCGATGCCATCATTAACCAGAAAGGCGGCAACCTCACCTGTATCTACGTGGCTATCGGGCAGAAGATGTCCCGGGTGGCGCAGCTAGTCACCACCCTCGAACAATATGGCGCTATGGAGCATACCATTGTCGTCTCCGCCAGCGCTTCGGACGCAGTAGCATTGCAGTACCTGTCGCCTTACGCCGGCTGTGCCATGGGCGAGGAGTTCATGGAGCAGGGCAAGGATGTCCTGGTGGTCTATGATGACCTATCCAAGCACGCCTGGGCCTACCGCCAGCTTTCACTGCTGCTGCGCCGCCCGCCGGGACGGGAGGCCTACCCCGGCGATATCTTTTACCTGCATAGCCGCTTGCTGGAGAGGGCCGCTAAATACGCGCCGGAGTACGGCGGTGGCTCCCTGACCGCTTTACCCATTATTGAGACTCAAGCGGGAGACGTTTCGGCCTATATCCCGACCAACGTTATCTCCATCACCGATGGTCAGATTTACCTGGAGACCGACCTGTTTAATGCCGGCGTCCGCCCGGCGCTGAATGTGGGTATATCCGTGTCCCGCGTGGGGAGTGCCGCTCAGACCAAAGCGATGAAGCAGGTGGCCGGGCGTCTAAAGATGGACCTGGCGCAGTACCAGGAGGTGGCTGCCTTCGCCCAGTTCGGGGCTACCGAGCTGGATAAGGCCACCCGGGCTCAGCTGGAGCGGGGCCGGCGCATTACCGAAATCCTGAAGCAGGGCCAGTACGTACCGCTGTCGCTGGACAAGCAGGTGATGATACTGTTTGCCGCCATTAACGGTTATATCGATGATGTGCCCGTGGAGAAAGTCACCCTGTTCGAGAGCAACTTTGCCCAGTTCATGGATGCCAACCACCGGGAGCTCGTTGAGGTTATCAACCGGGAAAAGCAGCTTACCGCCGAGACGGAAAAGGCCCTGCGGGCCGCCATAGACGAGTTCAAAAAGGGCAATTTCCTGGGATAGAAGGCTAGTTCAGGGTAGTTTGAAGGGGCGAAGCCCCTTCAATTAGAATACTTCCCTCTCCCTTATGAAGGGGAGAGGGATAAAGGGTGAGAGGTTGAAAGGTTGAAAGGTTGAATCTCATCTTGAACAGATTGACGGTCGAGGTCTTTTTCGTGATAAGAGGAGCAAAGTAAAGCTTGGCTAATATACGCGTAATTCGCCGCCGCATCCGCAGCATTAAGAGCATTGCCAACATTACCAAGGCCATGCAGATGATTGCGGCGTCCAAGATGAGACGGGCGCAGGAACGCGACCTGGCGGGGCGGCCTTATTCGGAGAAGATTCGCCAGGTTATCGCTGACCTGGCGGCGCTGTCGCAGACCGCTGAACTGCTGCACCCGCTTTTGCAGCGGCGGCCAGTTAAGCGGCTTGCCGTGGTGCACATTACCCCCGACCGCGGCCTGTGCGGGGGCCTTCCCATCAGTATCAACCGCCTGACAGCGAGCTTTATCCTGGAGCAGAAGCTGCCGGTCAACCTGGTGGTGGTGGGCCGCAAGGGGTTTGACTTTATGCGGCGGTATGTTCGGGACATCCAGGCGGAGTTTACCCACCTGGGGGACCAGCCGCGCATGTTCGATACGTTGCCAATATCCCACATTATAATTGATGCCTACACCAGCGGCGAGGTCGACCAGGTATACCTGGCTTATACGCGGTTTATCTCGACGATGCGCCAGACGCCGGTCCTGGAGCAGGTGCTGCCGGTGGAGCCGGCGGTTATACCCCGGGCGCAGAACGTGGACTATATCTTTGAACCGAGTCCGGCGGCTGTGTTGAGTGAGCTGCTGCCCCGTTTCGTGGAGATGCAGGTCTACCATGCCATCCTGGAGTCTATTGCCAGCGAGCAGTCGGCCAGGATGGTGGCCATGCAGAACGCCACGGATAACGCCAAAGACCTTATTGAAGATTTAACCCTGGTTTATAACAAGGCCCGCCAGGAGTCAATCACCAGGGAACTCCTTGATATCACCGGCGGTGCTGCCGCAGTAGCCTAGGTAAGGAGATGTTATGGGGAAAGGTAAGGTAGCCCAGGTTATCGGGACGGTAGTAGACGTTGAATTTCCCCCTGGCCAGCTGCCGGCACTGTTTAATGCCATTGAGATTCCCATCGATGGCGGCAAGCTCGTGCTGGAAGTCCAGAAGCATATTGGCAATAACTGGGTGCGCTGCCTGTCTCTGGCACCCACCGAGGGCCTGGCGCGGGGCGTGGAGGCAATCGATACCGGCACGGCGCTAAAGGTGCCGGTGGGGCGGGGTACCCTGGGCCGGTTGTTTAACGTGGTGGGCGAGGCGCTGGACAAGCTCGGGCCGGTGGAGGCTAAGGAGTACTGGCCGATTCACCGTCCGCCGCCTTCCTTCCAGGAGCAGGAGACCACTACCCAAATCCTGGAGACCGGACTGAAGGTTATCGACCTGATTGCGCCCTTCAGCAAGGGCGGTAAAATCGGCGCCTTCGGCGGCGCCGGTGTGGGTAAGACGGTCATTATTCAGGAGCTTATCCGCAACATTGCCACCGAGCATGGCGGTTTTTCCGTGTTTGCCGGTATCGGCGAGCGGTCGCGCGAGGGTAACGACCTGTGGAATGAAATGAAAGCATCGGGCGTGATTAACAAGACAGTGCTGGTCTTTGGCCAGATGAATGAGCCTCCCGGTGTCCGCCTGCGTATTGGCCTGACCGGCCTGACCATGGCGGAGTACTTCCGTGATGAGGAGCACCAGGATGTGCTGCTCTTTATCGATAATATCTACCGCTATACCCTGGCGGGTATGGAAGTGTCCGCCCTGCTGGGGCGTATGCCTTCGGCAGTGGGCTACCAGCCTACCCTGGCCACCGAGATGGCGGAGCTTGAGGAGAGAATCACCTCCACCAAGCACGGTTCCATCACCTCCTTCCAGGCTATCTATGTGCCGGCGGATGACTACACCGACCCCGGCGTAGCCACCACCTTTGGCCATTTTGACGCCGTGGTCGCCCTGGAACGGGCGCTGGCGGCGCAGGCCCTGTACCCGGCGGTTGACCCGCTAACCTCTACCTCGCGTATTCTCGACCCGCATGTTGTCGGCGACGAGCACTACCGGGTGGCCCGTGAAGTGCAGCGGGTGCTGCAGCGCTATAAGGACCTGCAGGACGTCATCGCCATCCTGGGTATTGAAGAGCTCAGCGAGGAAGACAAGCTGACAGTGGCCCGTGCCCGCCGCATACAGCGGTTCTTATCTCAACCTATGTTTGTCACCGAGGTCTTTACCGGCCGGCCGGGACGCTATGTGCCGGTAAAAGAGACCGTCCGTGGCTTCAAGGAAATCCTAGAAGGTAAGCACGATGCCCTGCCGGAGCAGGCGTTTTACATGGTCGGCACCATTGAGGAGGCGGTAGCGGCCGCCAAGAAGCTGGAGGCAGCCTAGCCGTGGATACCATAAGGCTCGAGGTGGTGACCGCCGAGCGGGTGGTTTTCTCGGATGATGTTGATGTGGTGGTTGCCCCGGGCATAGAAGGGCAGCTGGGTATTCTACCTCACCATGCCCCGCTCATGACCATGCTCCAGCCCGGTGAGTTGGTGGTGCGGAAGGGTGGAGAAGAGCAGGATATTGCGGTTTCCGGCGGCTTTCTGGAGGTGCGCCCCGACCGCGTAATCGTGCTGGCTGATGCAGCAGAGAGGGCGGAGGAGATTGATGAGGCCCGAGCGGAAGCCGCCATGCGCCGCGCCCAGGAAAAGCTCAAGGAACGCGCTCCGGGAATACAGACTGCCGAGGCTGAGGCCGAGCTGCGCCGGGCGCTGATTCGACTCCAGGTAGCGAAGAGGCGGAAGAAAGGTAAGTCCCCGTATACTCAGCAGACCGGCTAAGCTGGTTCCGGTTAGTCGTTGGTTACTACATCGGTGCGAAGGCACGGACTTATCGTTATTTGAGAACCTCATCAAAACATAGCTAGATGTTCTTCGCGGATGACCTCACCCCCTTTATCCCGATAGCATCGGGAAGATAAGAAAAAGAAGGGGGCTTCGCCCCCTTCTTAACACTACTCCCCTTCCCCTGAGTAGGGGAAGGGGATAAAAGGGATAGGGTCAATAATAAAATAATAAACAGAAGAGTGGAATCAAATTGCAGTTGAACTTAACCGCTAACCGGCGGTTTTTTGTTCAGAGTCAGCAGCCCCTCGATAGGCTCGATGGTGATACGTCCCGCATCAAGGTCGATGGACTGTATCACGTCGCCAATCGCCGGGATGAGGATATC